>JBCBHL010000672.1:0-500 GCA_038525605.1 Bacteroidota bacterium | reverse complement strand
GCTACGCGCAGCGCGTCTCCGGGCGGTGCAATTCTGATAAGAATTTTCTAGTTTTTTTTGTTTTTTTTTCTGTTGTCCGTTATGTCCTAACTTTTTTGTTGAAGATATTAACCGATCACGACGAAATTTTCAGACAAGGTCCGGACACTCTCATAGCAGATCGAGTTTGAGTTTCATGACCGTAACTCAATTTCCAGATGTTGTTAAGTCCGGTTAACCGAAAAAAAAAATTCAAATTTTGGGAATTTTGCAATTCTGAGGTCACCAAGTAGGTAATTTTTTATTTTAAAGCTTTTTTGCTCAATAAATTTTTTTGATAAAATGCATCGTTTTCGAGTTACGTGCGCCGTGTCGCGCAAAAAATCTAAAAATTTCAAATTTGATTTTTTTGCATTTTTGAGTGGGTCTAGGGGGTATTTTTGGATTCTACGCGCTGCGCGTCTCGAAAAAAATTTAATTTTTTCAAAATTTGTTTTTTTGCATTTTTGAGGGTGCCTAGT
>JBCBHL010000671.1:0-502 GCA_038525605.1 Bacteroidota bacterium | reverse complement strand
AGTTCCTTCGAAGGGTGTAGTATACCACTACATCCTTTTTTTGTGAATATTGTCAACACTCAATTCCAAAAATCTCCAGCTCACGATCTGAAACATCATACCAGTATTGTCCTAATTCAGCACATCACCCCCCTTTTTCCTGTCATATCCTGTAATATTTTTCCTCTCAGATACCCCTTAAGTTTGAAATGTAATCAATGAAAAAGATCGATTGAATAGCTATACAAAATCATTGATTACAAGCCAGGTGGATTCCGAAAAGCCTGGGGCGCATAGCCTGGGACACACACAAATAGAACAGAGTAGGAAATCAATATAAATAATAAAAAAATGTCAAATGATATAGGATCAGGATCATCTCCTTCTGTGGCAAGTTTCGAACAAAAAATTAAAACGCTGATAGGAGGCTGGGAAGAATATAAACCAGTAAGCCAACAAGATCTGGACGTCTTTAAGAAGGTCATGGATGATAAGGAAGGTGTGACATTCTCACCGCTTCAAG
>JBCBHL010000670.1:0-514 GCA_038525605.1 Bacteroidota bacterium | reverse complement strand
TATACAGCCTTTTTGCTGGCAATTTCTGCCATTATGTCTTCGTGAGTATTTGGTGTTTCCTGTGGGGGACTTTCAATAATGTTTCGTTGGCGCAATTTCGCGTAAATAAGTGTTTTTGAGTTTGGTCAGTGTTTGTTTACATCGTCGCTAGCGATCATGTTATATTTTTTGCCTTTCTCAAATTTAGTTTTGCGTGTTTTTGAGTCAATTACCTCTCGCAGCATGAAATATTTTCAATTGTGTAATTATTCCTTCAGTTTTGATCAATTTGTCTGCGACATTTCATGAATTGTCGATAGCGACAAATTGATCAAAACTGAAGGAATAATTTCCTTGGATGGTTTTGTATTCAATTAATGTCGAAGGGATAATTCCCGATATCATCGACTTTTGTCATTCCTCCAAGGAAATTATTCCTTTAATTTTGATCAATTTGTCGCTTTCGACAGTTCATAGAATGTCGCAGACAAATGAATTAGTCTTTGCATAGAAAATTTTGTCCACAAAATTTTCA
>JBCBHL010000669.1:0-512 GCA_038525605.1 Bacteroidota bacterium | reverse complement strand
AGACAACGTGGGGAAAAAAAGGGGAGAGACAAAAATATAAAAAAAGTTGAAAAAAAGTGGGGGTGAAAAAAAAAAGTGGCGGTAAAAAAAAACATCAAAAAGTAAAAAAAAAAGGAGTGAAAATAAAATATATTAGAGGTATAAAATGAAAAAAAAACAAACCCTGGTACATGTTTAGCATGGGTCAAAACAAGCTGTGGTTAGAGGCACATAGCTACAAATGACTTATATCTATTTTTGAGGTAGTTGCCTCTGAGCTCTTGTTTGGCCTAGGAGTAAAGAAATGGAACTGATTTTTTTTTAATCATCTTCACAATTTTCAATCGAGTTGTTTTCCCATACGACTTTTGACAAAAAAAATTCTTTTAGAATATTGTTAGGCACGTCATGATACGTCTTTAAGCCACTTTTGAGTGATTTTCAATAAGCTGGTGAAGTGTTAGATCACATTTAGTAAATTTTCAAAATCTGACTAATGGCTGTAAACCCATAAGGCTTTTGTCAAAAATTTC
>JBCBHL010000668.1:0-521 GCA_038525605.1 Bacteroidota bacterium | reverse complement strand
CATCCAATTTCGGTCAATTCATAAAATTTATTCCATCCTGTATCCAACAATATATCTCCAATACATAATTTTTCAACTATTTCTATTAAATTAGCAGGAACTAATCCATATTCATCTTCAGGTATTCTATATATTTGAAATTGTTTGCTACCAAATAATACATAAACATTTAATGGGAAATTTTCATCTCTAGCCATAATATCTAATGTACTTAACAGAACCCATTCTCCACCAATATATTCATATATTTCACTAGAGCAAATTAATAAAAATAAGTCATTTTCTTCAGGGACACCAATAAAATCATCAAAACTATCTCCAGCTTGATTCACAAAAAATAAAGGTTGTAAAGTAAATGTATTACCTCCTAATTTACATTTTGGACACCATTGATTACCATCAAATTCATATAATTGCTTAAAATTACAATCTAAGACTTTATCTCCTTTTTCTAAACAACAAATTTCTTCGATTTTATTGGTGTCCCTGAAGAAAATGACTTATTTTTATTAATTTGCTCT
>JBCBHL010000667.1:0-521 GCA_038525605.1 Bacteroidota bacterium | reverse complement strand
CTTTCTTTGACTCTTTTGATTCTCCTCAGCTCAACGAGCAGAATCCTAATAAACTCCCTGCACAAGAAACTGAAGACTTACCCAGTCTGATTCCTAAGGATCAAATTCCTGTTCAGCATACTAACTTCCAACCCAACTATATTTTATACAGCCTGATAGGGTTAGCACTCATTATTATTATTCTGCTACTGCATCTACTAGCAGAATGGAGCTTTGGACGTATTTTCTGGGGAACGTTTTTCCCTATGGCTCTGGGGAACGTTATCTACTATTATATCGAGCCCCCCTATCGGGACAATCGGGTACGACAAGTCGCAGCTATTACTGGTTTTGGGCTTGCTGGTCTCTTTGGAATTGTGCACCACTTACTCATCCCTTTACTCAATAGTAATCAGCCGGTACATCTATATCTAATTGCTATCATCATTGCTCTCTCAGTTGTAACTCGATTCTTCTATAGAGAAGGCCAGCAAGCCCAAAACCAGTAATAGCTGCGACTTGTCGTACCCGATTGTCCCGAT
>JBCBHL010000666.1:0-528 GCA_038525605.1 Bacteroidota bacterium | reverse complement strand
ATTGCCGAACCGTTCACCTTGAATTACCTTCTTCCAACTTACGATTTGATTGGGGTGAAGATCATATTTCTTGGCTAGCTCTTGAAGTGTTTCACGTTCTCGTAAGGCTTCTAGCGCTACTTTTGCCTTAAATTCTTTACTAAAATTGCGGCGTTTTCTTCCCATTTTTTCCTAGATTTTTAGTGAATTTATCACCTTAATCCATGGTCCGAAAATCGGGGGGAACTATACTCAAATATTGCTCCCCCATAGCCTGACAAGTGCGGCCTGCTGCCCCAAGAGCAGCGTCCAACAAAGCATTAAAGGCCGGGGCACGCCTTGCGACCCCAGCCTTTAATGCTTAAATGTTGGCGGCATACCTTCTCATTCTATTTGATACAATATCGGTTTCTTGTAGCTTCAATTATACTTTTCTCTGTTGAAAGAATATTAATTAATTCAATATACTTCTCACGCCACTCTTTATATCCCGAAACTTCCATTTCAACATTGGTAATTTCTTCTTTCAATTCCTCAATTGAAAAAGTA
>JBCBHL010000665.1:0-535 GCA_038525605.1 Bacteroidota bacterium | reverse complement strand
GATAGATTTGTTTTTAAATATGTAAGATTGCTTCATGCTGAAAATGGCTTAAACTATTCTTAATAGTCGGTTAAACAGCATTCGCAAAGACGTAAAAATGATAGTTTATTTTAACCTTCATCGTCATTCCGGGCAAATTCTGCAATCATTCCTTTAGTGAAAGAAATGTGTTTGCGAAGGAATCTAACGCTAAGAAAGAAGTTAAGCACCTTCCTTTTGTAAGATTGCCCCGACTCTAAACGTCGGGATTTTAAACTTTTCCTGACGAAAAAGAAAGGATCGGCAAAGACTCAAAAATGATAGTTTATTTTAACCTTTATCGTCATTCCGAGCAAATTCTACAATCATTCCTTTAGTGAAAATAATGATTTGCGAAGGAATCTAACGTTAAGAAAAAGATTAAAGAATAATGAGAAAGAATAGAATCTACCAGTGTCCTCTTTGGGAGAGCTGGATAGGATAGATTTGTTTTTAAATATGTAAGATTGCTTCATGCTGAAAATGGCTTAAACTATTCTTAATAGTCGGTTAAACA
>JBCBHL010000664.1:0-536 GCA_038525605.1 Bacteroidota bacterium | reverse complement strand
CTCCAAATTCAAGTTTAGAACAATACCAGCATGAAACAATCTTACATATCTACAAAAGTCAAAGAAGCCTTCAGGCTACAGAAATAAGGTGGCCTTGTCTGCAGTAGCCTCCGGCGTAAGCAGATAATGACGCACATGGAAAGATCAATCGACAATTTAGCGTTATTGTGAATGCTGTTCGCAAAACTCCAGCTAAAAGCACAGAATAATACCAGCATGAAACAATCTTACTCAAATAAGATGTCCACAATGGATGCACTCCAGAATAATAGATTACTTCGCAAATTTCATATTCCTTCTAAAGTACTTTCACAGGAATTTGGTAATGGCGTAAATGGAAAGATCAATTGATCAAACTGTACGTCACTCCGATCCCGATAATCCATACGATTCATTTAGTTAAACCAATCTATCGGGAGAAGGAGTCTCACTTTTCAATGTAAGATTACTTCCTTTGAGCACAGAAGCTTTCATTGATTGTTAGACGAAAGACGAAACCCTCCTACACTAAAGTTACGGAGGATAAAAGATTAAAG
>JBCBHL010000663.1:0-553 GCA_038525605.1 Bacteroidota bacterium | reverse complement strand
GGAGGATTGTTAAGGACAATAGACAAGTTGGTCTACAATTATGGCGAGATGGGTAACCAATTACAAAGTGTTACTGACAATAGTACTGCTCAGGCAGACTTGGGTTTTGCAGATGGCAACACGACTGGCATTGATTATAAATATGATGACAATGGCAATATGATGAAAGATGCTAATAAGGAAATTTCGAATATTAGCTACAATCATCTGAATTTGCCTGAGGTGGTTACATTTGAAAATGGAGACCATGTTCGATATCTTTATGATGCCGCAGGCATCAAGCTTCAGAAGGAAGCTGAGATTAGTAAGGTAACGACTGTAACAGATTATATAGCTGGCAAACACTACAGGAATGGAGATTTAGAATTCTTCCAACATGCAGAAGGCAGAGTAGTCTACAATGCTGGTTCTTTTGATTATGAGTATAATCTGACGGATCATCTGGGTAATGTAAGAGTCACCATTAAAGAAGGCTCGGCTGACCCGATTGTTTCAACAGAAACAACCACTTATGCTTTTGACAATAGTGATACGGGAGCTCCATTGACCTTGG
>JBCBHL010000662.1:0-555 GCA_038525605.1 Bacteroidota bacterium | reverse complement strand
CATCAATTTTGCATTTACTATCTGATATATTTTCTATTATGAATGATGAACTGAAAAAAAAACATATAATTTATACAAAACAAAAATTATTATTTGAGCTAGATAATTTATATAAAGAATTTGGCTATACAAGAAAAAAATCTATAAAAAAAGATCTTATCACAAGCGATTTAAGCAATTTAAAAAAAGTTTTAAGTAATGAGACTGAAAAATATATAGTTGATTATTTTGGTATCAATTTATATATATTTAACTATGATGATCTTGATTTTAAATATGTAGATTATATTGTTGAAACTAAAAATCCATACAAACCAACATTATTTTTGAAAAAATTAAATGATCAATATTTTCCAATTTATACAAAAGATGATAATCTATTTTTATATTCTAAATATGAAATTTTAGATAAATTATATTTTAAACACGTGGAAAAACAAAAAAATACTTTGAAAAGAGATCCAAAAAATGGTGTAGAAATTAAAGATTCACATAAAAATATTGATCATTTAATTTTTTCAAAAATAATGTTGGTTTGTATGGATTTTTAGTTTC
>JBCBHL010000661.1:0-564 GCA_038525605.1 Bacteroidota bacterium | reverse complement strand
CATTCGCTTTAACACGTGAAATAAGTCAACGTGTCTTAAACCTACGACATTTTGATTCGCAATTAATTGGGGGTTATATTCTCAATCAAGGAAAAATTGCTGAAATGAAAACCGGTGAAGGTAAAACTTTAGTCGCCACTTTACCAATTGTTTTAAACGCACTTACTTTAAAGGGCGCTCATGTTGTAACCGTAAATGATTATCTAGCTAAACGAGATGAACAATGGATGGGTCAGATTTATAGAGCGTTAGGATTATCTGTTGGTCTAATTCAAGAAGGTATGGAAGAAATACAAAGACGTCAAAATTATGCGGCGGATATAACATACGTAACGAATAGTGAACTCGCATTTGACTACTTAAGAGATAATATGGCAAGTTCAATACGCGAAGCAGTACAACGGCCTTATACATATGCTATTATTGATGAGGTTGACTCCATTTTAATCGATGAAGCAAGAACCCCTCTAATTATTTCAGAAGAACAAAATATACCTATAGAAAAATATGTAGTAGCTGATGAAATCACAAAATATTTAAAACCTAATTTACATTATATTGTTG
>JBCBHL010000660.1:0-606 GCA_038525605.1 Bacteroidota bacterium | reverse complement strand
AGGAGTATTCACTCCTGCCCGCGGTGTATTACTTGCAATCTATCTGACGATTGCCTTCGCCTCATTAGCCTTACTATTCATTCAAAACAAAAATTTTATTTTTTGTCTTTTAATTCTTCAAATTGTATATAAAATAATGACTCCATTTACAGTTAAGACGTTAAAAAACCCGATTGTAATAAGTAATTTGTTTATAGCCGTCTTTCATTTTGTAACAGTTTATATAATGATTAATGATGGACTAGTAAAAATTTAAATGGCCTATTCACAACAACCTATTTTCATGGAAATCAAAAATCCATTAGATTTATGAAGGTGACAATAACCGTAGCTACAACTTGCGGTGTTGCTGAAAGGTAAATAAGTGGACAAAATGTCCACATACTTAATGTTGGCGGTAATTACAAAAGGAGAATGAACCCATTTTCAAATACATATACTTCTGATGATTCAGATGAAAACTTGCTCAAGCGAATACTTGCAGGAGAAAAAAAAGCATTGAATATACTCATTAGCCGCCACCAACCCTTCATCTATAACATTGCCTGGAAAATGACTGGTGACCCAGTGAATGCCGAAGATCTGAGTCAGGAAGCACTTTTGAAG
>JBCBHL010000659.1:0-613 GCA_038525605.1 Bacteroidota bacterium | reverse complement strand
CAGACGCTGGTCAGCACGGGTAACCTCTGGTAACAGTCTGCCTTTCTCCTGCTGTGCCAGGTAATTGCTTAAACCTTTTAATGTCGGCTGAATGAATATGTCACGGATTGCTATTTCAACTTCAAGCTCCTTGCGGATGGTAGAGACTAAACGGGTCGCCAGTAAGCTATGACCTCCTAACTCAAAGAAGTTATCATAAATACCAACTTTTTCAACTCCCAGCAAATTCTGCCAGATTGCAGCTAGCTGTACTTCAATGGCTGTGCCAGGTGCTACATACTCTTTCGTGGACAATCCCTCACTATCCGGTTCTGGTAATGCCTTCTTATCTACTTTACCATTGTTAGTCAATGGCATCTCTTCTAATTCAACCCATAACTGAGGAACCATATAGTCAGGTAAATGCTCCTGCAGTGCTACTTGAATGGCACCTTTGTCAAGACTTTCTTCTGTTACCACGTAGGCAACTAAACGACTGTTGCCATTAGCGTCTGGTTTGGCCAATACACAACTTTGATTGACGCCTGATAACGACGATAGAGCATTCTCTATCTCTCCAAGTTCAATGCGGTACCCTCGGATTTTAACCTGATCGTCCTTTCTACCTATGAAC
>JBCBHL010000658.1:0-648 GCA_038525605.1 Bacteroidota bacterium | reverse complement strand
CGAACAGCCCAACCCGTACGCCTGAGAAAAGAGCGGTAATCCATAGGTTAATAGGGACAAAATAAAGGAATACGAGTATGCCAATAGGAATAAGCAGAAAAAGGGATGGAAGAAGGGACATAGGCTGCTATTTGGTGTAAAGGTGATAAACAGATTTTTCGAAGTGCATCTTTGTTTAAATAAGTGCTAAATATAGCATTCTCGGACGCATGTATACAAGGTAACTACCTTACAATCCCTGGCTCTAACGTAATCGGTTCTGTAGGCTATCAGGATAGGGTGTATTTTCCCAAAATAAAACCTATGCTTGTATATGAATAGTCCGTTTTTCACTATAAATTTGTGGCCTCGATATGCGGATGTGGCGAAATTGGTAGACGCACTAGACTTAGGATCTAGCGCCGCAAGGCATGGGGGTTCGAGTCCCTCCATCCGCACATACTATCTTGTAAATAGATGGTAACAAGGCTAGGCAGGCTATTCTTTTTGATAAGGTAGGGCTATGCTGAAGCTTTCTCTCCTTTTTTTAGAAAATTATTCCTTCCCTATTCCCTGAAAAAACCATATGCTGCCTTTTCTCTGCAGTCCCATATTATAATCTTATTCGGTAAGCTAAATATTGACACAACGTGAAAATCTCCTTCGAGC
>JBCBHL010000657.1:0-704 GCA_038525605.1 Bacteroidota bacterium | reverse complement strand
CTCCTGATTTACTTCATTAAATACCGGAACACTGAAGCCGTTTTCTTCGAGTTCATTTTTGTAGATAGCTGCCAAAAGAGAATCCCTCGCGTGGTAGAAGACAAAGGCATTCTTGTTTTCAAAATTTTCAATCGCATACTCGGCAAGTTTCAGTGCCTGAGTCTTTTCACTGGGATTTAGCAAAAAAGAGAAAAGGTTATCGCCGGTCACTTGCGAATTTGATGACCAGGGATTGATCATATTGATCTTGTTTTGCTTGGAGAATTCAAACACCATATTAAAAGGCTGTCTGTACCTGGGGCCGATAATCAAATCCATTCCCAAAAGCTCTTCTCGCTTTAAAATCTCTTCTGTTTCGTGTAAGGAAGACTTATTTCCTTTAGTGTCGTATGGGTATATATTAATTTTCCTGCCTGAGTTATTAAGCTCCTCCGCGGCAAATTTAATACCCTCGTACATGTCCATGATGACTCTGTTCCTGGCAACTTTTCCGGCTCCTTCCAGACTATCGAAATCAAAAGGAAACAGAACTGCTACGTTGTATTCATCTTTCAAGATTAAATCGTAGTGATTTGAATAATAGGTGTCTTCCTTTAACCTAAGTTGTTTGATAATATTTTTAGCAACTTCCTCGTATTCATAAAGCTTGTTTTGCTTTGCCAATTCACTCAACAAGTATTCGGATAAAAGCTCGTCATCCGGAA
>JBCBHL010000656.1:407-768 GCA_038525605.1 Bacteroidota bacterium | reverse complement strand
CTCCCTAATAAACCAATCAGAAAAACACTCTCCTTCCAGGTATTTTTAATAGGTGGAAGTTTACACCGATAGTTAATTGAATCTTCCAGAAAAAAGATTTGAGCGTTTAATTGATAAAGTAACCTTCAACTCTCAAAACTTAGCAAACAACTTTCACAGTAAGCCATCAACTTTTCTGGTTGCACCATTCAAAGTGACATTCGTGCTCAAAATATTTTGATGGGACAAAACAAAGTGACATTACTCAAACTCAGAACATGGTTAGCTCCAGGTCAACTGACATTGCTCAAACCCTAAAGAAATTTTCATCAATGTCATTGACAATCGCCCAGTTGACATCCACGATCATACCATACAAGGT
>JBCBHL010000656.1:0-397 GCA_038525605.1 Bacteroidota bacterium | reverse complement strand
GACATTTGTTTCATCCGCAAAGAGAAGTTCACCAAGTCAACTGTCATTGGTCAATTCTGGAGGACATTTAGAGTATGTCAACTGACAATCCTTCAACCAACTAAGTAGATTACTAAACTCACATTGACATTGGTAAATTCCTGCGCATGTGCTAACCCAGTTCGGTTTGTTTACTCAATCCCAGAAGAAAAACCAACCATTGTCAGTTGATGTCATAAGGCCAACTTACAAAATCTTAGTATACAAAGTTGATTTAGTCAGTTTCTTCACAAAATCAGTTAGCTGCAAGATTGATTCCAGACCACTTTACCCAAAATTACAGTTGTACCACTCTGTGTGCTAATTTTCTTTTGCCGAAAACTACAGGTAGAACTTGTTTTGCCTTCTTTGATCCTTG
>JBCBHL010000655.1:0-819 GCA_038525605.1 Bacteroidota bacterium | reverse complement strand
TATAAAAAAATATACGATAATCGGACTTACTCTCATGTTGTTTTTAAGTCTTAAAAATGAGGTGTTTGTACAACTTTCCGTCACTCTTAAATTCCCAAAAACTGTTAGAATCTAATTCAGATTTCCACTTAGCAATTTCCGGTTTAGCAGAGGTAAGTTGTGCAAACACCTCATTTTTAAGACTTAAAAACAACATGAGAGTAAGTCCGATTATCGTATATTTTTTTATAAACACAAAAGAACAGGCAGCCTACCTACGTTAAAAGCTTTGGCAGAAGCGTCCCGAAAACTGCCTGTTATTGTTTCTAGTCTTCTGCCTTTATAAATGGAAATATATGACCGGTCTGAGCATCCATTACCGTAAGTCGCTCAGCATTCAAGCCGTAAATGTAAAAACATAAAATACTTCCATCTTCTTGATCTGTAAGTTGAAGAAACTTCACATTTTTTTCAATTGCTAAACTTACTCCCTCTTGGCAAATAGGAGGAGCAGAAGTTATTTGGTATCTGTATTCAGCTATGTAATTTCTACCAGAATAAGTAGAGTAAAGTTTACCATCATTTTTGAATTCCCAAAAACTTTTAGCATCCTGTTCTGACTGCCACTTTGCTATTTCTGGTTGAGAGGATGTAAGTTGTGCAAACACCTCATTTTTAAGACTTAAAAACAACATGAGAGTAAGTCCTATTATTAAATATTTTTTCATAAACACAAAAAAACAGGTAGCCTACGCTACGCTAAAAACTTTGGCAGAAGCGTCCCGAAAACTGCCTGTTATTGTTTCTAGTCTTCTGCCTTTATAAATGGAAATATATGTC
>JBCBHL010000654.1:0-833 GCA_038525605.1 Bacteroidota bacterium | reverse complement strand
TGTGTAATGTGTCTGCGGGGGATGCAGACTGCTAAGGGGGAAAAAAGAAGAAGGGAATTCTCATTGAATACCCTTCGACTCATTTGCAATCTTATTTTCTTAATTTAAGTTCTGCGATAATTGCTCTGTACCTTTCGATATCTTTCTTGTAAAGGTAATCCAGCAATCTTCTTCTTTTACCAACCAACTTGAGAAGACCTAATCTTGTTGAGTGGTCTTTCTTATTCTTTTTCAAGTGCTCAGTTAGGTGATTGATACGGAAGGTGAAAAGTGCTATTTGAGATTCTGCAGAACCAGTATCCGTCTTAGACTTTACCCGACCATGATTCTCAAAGATTTCTGTTTTTGTGTCTTTAGTTAAATACATGCTTAGTATAAAGTTAAAATTAAAGATGCGAAGGTACAAACAATGTATAAGAAGGACAACTTCTTGGCAATCAGTTTTTTTGTTTTCTGAAACGTTTCTGAAACCAGATCTTATAGGAGTCCAGCTCAAACAGTCTGGCATCTACTTTTGCCCTGCTGAGAAAATAGATACCAAAAGGAATTAGAAAGAAATTGGCATACCAAACTGCAATTTTGGGATCTACCAATCCACCTTTAGCCCACTTTTCGCTGGTGATGGTGAAAACATAATAAATGATGAAGAAAAAGATCGATACAATAACCGGGACACCCAGCCCGCCTTTTTTAATGATGGATCCTAAAGGGGCACCTATTAAAAACATGACAAAGCAGGCAAATGCCTGTGAATACTTTTTGTACTTCTCTACTGAATATTTATCAATATTTTTCTTGTCACTTCTCACCCTTCTGCCAACAGCATTTACACT
>JBCBHL010000653.1:0-977 GCA_038525605.1 Bacteroidota bacterium | reverse complement strand
TGAAAACTACCAGCTTGCCTGCAAGGCTGGGAGAAGGTCCTCAATACAAAATAAGAAAATCGAAACCTAAGAAAAAGTATCGAAGAAGAAAGTAAGATCACAGCTGCTAGGACTTTGATTTTTCAGTTTAGTATCGAAGATCAGAGCTACTTAAAGTGTGCATCCATAGTGATAGTACATTTTCGACACAATTACAGTTATCCAATTGACTTTGATATTTAGGGTCTAGTTGAAGCTCCGTGCAGTTATAAGAATTACAAATGTCTCTTTTGCCGTAATTTTCAATGCCACAATGTCATACATCGTATCCGCTGAAATAAATCTTGAAATTAATTCTTGTATTTTGACTTACTTCTCGATAAAATCTTTTAGCTTTTCATTCTAAAACTAAATTTTAATAAACATAAAAACGCTATGAAAAAGAATAAACTAAGTTTGAACGAATTAAGAATCAGAAGTTTTGTAACTGAAGAAAAAGCTAAAGAATCTGATACTCTTAAAGGTGGTGCTGCCGGAACTCACTACAGCCATTGCTCTTTTGATGCATGCAACTGTGAGACAACAGACCCATTCGAGTTTGTTCCGTTTAAGTAATAAAGCCTTTAAAGCTATAATGAGCTCATTCTGATTTTCAGAATGAGCTTTTTTATTGCTCTTCAATTGAATTCTCATTATTCGATATCAGCAATATAGAGTGAGAGACGGTATATCCCGATTCAGAAATGCGAATGACCGAAACAGTAATTTCTAATAGTTGTTTTATATTTAATCTTCGTTATTTGTAATATGGAAAAATATCAATTCAGTCGGCGAAAGAAACTTTTAGTTACCATCCTAATGATTTTGGTATCTGTTACAATCAATACTCCCCTGAGAGCTCAGCAGGATAGGTCTACTTTGATTTACGGAACTATAGAAACAATAGACAATACTTATAAAGGTTATATCAGATGGGGAAAAGAGGAGGTATTTTGGTT
>JBCBHL010000652.1:0-1036 GCA_038525605.1 Bacteroidota bacterium | reverse complement strand
CCTGCTGATGAGAACGTTGTTTTAGTAAACATCGGTGAGCTTGACAGAACTGGCATTGCTGAGCAATTAAAAATCATCTCCAAATACAAACCCGCCGTAATAGGCATAGATGTCCTGCTCGGATTAGAAACTGACTACTATCAGGATAGCACACTCGCCAGTACTTTACTTACAATTCCCAATGTTGTGCTCGCTCATAAGCTTTTGTACAACCCTGCTGTCGATCAGTTCGATAGTAGCTTAAGTCCCATACCTCAATTGATGCCTAACGTTACACTTGGACATGTGAACCTGATAACAGGAGCCAGCCATCAGGATGAAATGAAGGTATGCAGATCTTTTACACCTCAGGAAAAACTGTCCGACACTACCGCGCTGGCACTTTCCGTTAAATTGGCCTCTTACTTAAACTCTGAGCTGACTCAAAAATTTCTAAGCAGATCAAAGCAGGAGGAATTGATCAATTACCGAGGCAATGTTTTCGATTATGGTGCAACCAACTATGGAACCCGATATTTTGCGCTGGACGTAATGGACGTATTATCAGAAAACTTTGTCCCCGATATAATCGAAGGTAAAGCTGTCATTTTTTGCTTTCTGGGCAAAGAACTGGGCGATCGGCAAACCAGAGAGGATATTTTTTTTACTCCTCTCAACAGAAACTACGTGGGAAAAACAGAACCGGATATGTTCGGTGGCGTAATCCATGCCAATATCATCTCCATGATTCTGAACGAGGATTATCTAGACCAGATGAGTGATAACTGGGGTAAATTCTGGGCATTGGTTTTAGGTTTACTCAACATCCTGTTATTCACCTGGATTTATAAAAGTCTGCCAAACTGGTATGATGGCATCACTAAAATTCTACAGCTGCTACAGGTGCTTTTACTGGTAACGTTGATGGTTTACATTCTTCACTGGTTCAACTATAAGATGAATTTTTCCTATGCCATTGTATTTATCCTGATTGCCGGAGATTCTATTGAAGTCTTTCACGGGGTTGTGAAAAATCTGTTTTCTAAAAAAGGCAGAA
>JBCBHL010000651.1:0-1086 GCA_038525605.1 Bacteroidota bacterium | reverse complement strand
GAAATCCTATTGTGATCGTATTAATTAATGATACCTACTCTCTATGCTTTTCGGTTTCCGCAGACAGATGATTTTTTAATCTGACATACATACTCCCGAAAAAGCTCAAATTATAAACATGATTTTTCGAAAAATTTGAAAATTACTTGTAAGTACCTGGTAATGAGAGAGAAAATATTGACTTTTTTAGCGTCACTATCATCTTCGTTAAAACTTCTATAACCAAAGACGATCCTGGTATTAAGTAACCCTGTGGAATTTTTTGCAGTATCAGGATTGTCGGGAGAAGCAGTCCTGCTGGTAGAAAGAATTGCCTTTTGAAAATATCATCGGCGTAAGATTGTTTCACCTCATAGATGGTTTTCGTAACCCATTTCAGTTCAAAGAATGAGGATCACAATGACGCAACGAAATTCCTGGGTTAAGATAGGTTCAAAGTAGCGAAAAATCTAAAATCTGTTATCCGGCATCTATTGTCTATTCTTTCATCTTTTGTCTCCTGAGCAGGCTCTTTTCTTTAAATTCTCAACCCTAAAGGATTCTCCTCTTCGCAAAAAACCTGATACCAAAAACCACCAGCAACAGGATGCCAAGTATAAAAAGACCGATGTAGATATAAAGTTTTGTATTGTCCTTCACCAATGGACTGACATCTCCCATCACAACAAAATTGTTCCAGTAAAACGGGTTTCTTTTTGATGGGTCCGCCTGTGCGAGGTAATCTAATTTTGCCAACCTCAATGCATCA
This sequence comes from Bacteroidota bacterium, assembly GCA_038525605.1. Lineage (GTDB taxonomy): Bacteria > Bacteroidota > Bacteroidia > Cytophagales > Cyclobacteriaceae > JANSWY01. The sequence continues at coordinate 338 of JBCBHL010000651.1, read as the reverse complement.
TCCTTTCTCTTGCCATCAGCCAGATAGCTGTAAAAGGATTGCATGATGACGCTTGTTGCCTCATCATCTGCAGGCCATTGACTCATCACCACTGATTTTGTACCTGCATAGGTAAATGCACGAGCCAGGCTCATCACTCCTTCACTACCTTCCAGTTTACCATATCCCGTATTACAGGCACTCAAAACAGCTAATTTTGCATCTATACTCAGGTTGTACAATTCAAAATTGTGTAAGTAATTGTCATGAACAGAATCCTCTACCGGAGTAAATACCAGTCTGGATTTTTCGGAATCTTTTGAATCCACCAATCCATGCATAGCAAAGTGAAGAATATC
>JBCBHL010000650.1:0-1104 GCA_038525605.1 Bacteroidota bacterium | reverse complement strand
TTAAACATGGACAATTCATTTGCCTACTACAGAGTAAAAGACAATGGTGATGGTACCAGTACCGCAATGTATGAATTTAGATACAGGACTAAACCAGGAATTATGACAAAGCTTGTCAAAGGCAGTTTTCAAAAAACACTCGATGGTACTCTCCTTGGGTTAAAACACTACCTCGAAACAGGAGAGAAAGTAAACCCTACAACTGGCAACTGGAAGGAAGTCAAGAAGAAATATCAAAATTGATCCTGCGATGAAATTAGAATTTGAAAAGAAGATAAATCTGGATGTACCCGCCACAAAGGCATGGGATATTCTATGGCAGAATTATGAAAATGTAGGACAATGGGCCACAATAATTCCTGAGTCCACTGCCCGAAAAGAAAACGGAAAAACGAAGGGAAGAGTATGTACATCTTCCTATGGAAATGTAAAGGAGTGGGTTACACATCAGGATAGTAAAAACATGAACTTCAGCTACGAGGCTGACGGTTTACCTTCCATGTTTAAATATGGAAAAAATAATTGGAAGATTGCTTCGATCTCCGAAAACCGATCGACCGTAACGATGCAGTTATCAATGAAAATGACTAAAATTCATGGTTTCCTATTAGGCTGGATGATAAAAAACAAAATGAATAAGGATCTTGAGAATCTTATGGAGGACCTAAAGCATTTTGCAGAAACAGATAACATACATCCAAGAAAAATGAAGTCACTTCAGAAATGGAATCGACGTAGGCTAAAGAAATCTGACTGACCACTTTCGAATCCGGTTCTTTCATATCATATACATCTGATGTGAAAGAACTGAATTCATAATTTCATACAAGAAAAGAAATTTGAAGGATAATAATGTATATTACATCTCTAAAGATTTAAAAATCAGCTTATAACACAATTTCGCAATTTCTGTTACCACCAACTTTACAGACATGAAACGTTATTTAACTGACTCCCTTCTGGGTTATTTTTTTGTCCTTTTCCTGATCTTTTTCTTTAGTAGCATCACCTATTTTCGGGTCTTCGATCTTTTTGATCCGATAGGCGAGATGTTTGAAGACTTTGAAATTACAGATTTGATGATGTCTCAAATGCGTGAGGCTC
>JBCBHL010000649.1:0-1130 GCA_038525605.1 Bacteroidota bacterium | reverse complement strand
TGGGTTTTGATTTGGTAGAACCTGGTGAATTCGAATTATCGGTTGTTGAGTTGAAGCATATTCCTGAAGATTATTCAGTCATCTTAATCGATCAGCTACTTGGAAAGGAGTATAGGCTTACACCTGAATCGATTATCCCTTTTTCAGTTGATAAATCAGTTGTGGGAAGCAGAAGATTTGAACTTCAGTTTATCAAAAAGAGTATTATCACTAATGCTGTGGAAACATTGACGAAAAACTTAGCAGTTCATGGAAGTGAAAATCAACTAACCGTTTACTATCCTTCTGTAGAAAATGAAATTATTTCCATTTACAGGTTGGATGGAAGAAAAATTTTCGAAGAGCTTGTAGCGTTTAATGGCAAGGCTGTCATCCCTGTCTCATTAGAAAGTGATCAACTGTACATTCTAAAAATAGACAACCAGACTGTGAAATTCACGACACAATAATCCCCTATGGTCTGAAATTTTAAAAGTATATTTAACATTTTTGTTTGCCTGGTTTCTTCACCTTTAGTGCTTGCCTAACCTGTCTAATCTCCAGTGACACCTGTAGATGGTGGCTTGGGTTATGGTATCAAAAGACTGAAACATCAGAAAAGAATTCAATGAATTCGAATGTTTAAAGTGGTAGCGTAGACCGTCTTTTACTGGTACTTTCAAATGAAAAAGCTTTCTGGTCTGGAAAAACCTTTAATTGTTTTGGCTAATCATCGTCAGATGCAGCAAAATGTATAAACGCTACGGACACAACGTTCCTGATCGGTTATACTATCCTTCGCATTTATCAACTATGAAATTAGGCTTGAAAACCTGCTGTGATCATTGCTTTAAAATCTTTATTCCCGAAGTATCTAACCGTTGCGCCCGTTAAATCAAAAAGCATTAAAGCCAGTTAAACCAAATGATTTTCATCAACAAGAGAATTCTGCGACAGGTATTCAAATCCTCATATTTCTAAACTTCAAATACAAAATTCGAATACTCATCCCTCTTAATTGAAAGATCACGGTAGGAAAAATAATTTTGTCTTATACAAATCTTAATCTTCATGAGAATATTGTTCCTGTTAGTTCTTTCGACAATGCTTATTAATCGCGCAATCGCGCAACCAACAATCAGTGTTTCGCC
>JBCBHL010000648.1:0-1148 GCA_038525605.1 Bacteroidota bacterium | reverse complement strand
AAAGAGAAAAAGAGGTAGAAATAATGAATGTGAAATGAATTTTTTTGTAGTTCAATTGAAAATATTATACTTCCGACAACTTTGCTACCAGCGACCATGCCTCCTGCGTCGGCACGGCGTGGTAGCCAGAGTTGTGTGCCATCAAGAAAAAAATTGCTGAAATGAAATACAGAAATGACTTGTTAATAATCTCTAGTATTCAATTCCAATAAAAAGAAAATGCAGATCAATGATGAAAATCTCGCTCTTCTTCGCACTACAACTTCACGATTTTTTCAGTACGGGTTTTGTCAATGGCTTTTAGAGTCACAAGATAGGTGCCAGTAGGTAGTTTACTAATGTCTAGTGGGAGATTAGGATCATGGTTGTATAAGTGAAGTCTTTTAACTCCGTCTATACTGTGGATAACAATATCAACCCGACTGAGATCACTTTGAATATGTACTTTGCTAGAAGCAGGGTTTGGAAAGAAGATAGTATTCTGCACAATTAAGTTATCAATTGTAGTAGTGCATTCATATGGATTGGCAGGAATGGTAAAAATTGGAGTATTTGGCAGTCCGCCGAAATTTGGTGCTGGCAATTCTATCAAATGAGGTTTGAAATCACTCATTTCACCTGGACAGTCTGGCTTGTTAATAACACTCAAGTAACGGTGTGTACCAGGACTTGCAAAATAGATTTTTCCATCTGGTGCTACCTTGCCAATATAAATAGAACTTTGACCAGGTTCTACATTTTCTAAGTCGATTTCACCTACTAGTTGGATCGAGCTTTGAACGTCTAGGTTTTCTAGATCATACTGATACAGTTTGTCATGTGCAGAAACATAAATATATTGAGAGCTAGGACTAAAGACAAGTCCTCTAAAAGAGTCATCTTCTTGAGGATATTCAAGTACTACACTGTTAGTTAAGGTACCATTTGTATTATCGAAGTCAGCAATGAAGAAACCGTTGACGGCCTCTATACGGCCATACTTACTCCCATCAGCTGCAAATGCTGCCTGTCCTCCCCCATCCAGGTCGTTCCATAGTGGGCCTATGCATTGTTTAGTTGTTGAAGCTATGCCAGTAGAATCAATTAGGGTTACATAGTAACAATTAGAACTCCATTCTGGAGCAATGATCCACCAGTCTTCCCCATTA
>JBCBHL010000647.1:0-1304 GCA_038525605.1 Bacteroidota bacterium | reverse complement strand
ATGAGATTTCTTATGCTTATTCGGTATCCCATCTTATTAAAAACAACTCGTTGGAAAGGAACAACGAAAATGGATTTTTAGGAGTAGCACCTGAGCGTTTTTCCGATCCTGGTTTATCCATATTGAAAAACAGTGCAAAAGAGGTGACTTCTGCCTGTAATGTAATGAATGGGGAATTGTTCATAGGAGAGGAGGCAAGCAAAGAACATTTTCTGGATCAAATGGACCAGTATCAAACTATTCACTTGTCCACTCATGCCAATTCCGGTTCCAGTGACAGCACATGGATTAGTTTCCGGGATCAAAAGCTTTCCGGTAACGAAATTTACGGGGAAAAAAACGATGCAGAGTTAATTGTCCTCAGTGCCTGCAGAACCTCTCTGGGGGAAATGATCGCGGGTGAAGGAATAATGAGTTTAAGCAGAGCCTTTTTTCATGCAGGTGCTGCCAGCGTATTATCTACCTTATGGAATGTCAACGATCAGGTTTCTGTAGGAATTATCGCTGATTTCTATCAGGCTCTGGTGACAGGTAAGTCACGGGCAGCTGCTCTCAGGACTGCTAAATTGAATTACCTTTCAAGCCATTCAGGATCGGGAATATCACCCTACTTCTGGAGTTCTTACATCATGATTGGCGATGGTGGGAAGCTAAACTTGCAAAGCAGTAAGACATCATCGACACCACTTCTCATATCTGTTTTTTTGATACTTGGCATCATCGTGTTTATTGTCTTGATGCGAAAGAAATCAATGGAGGCAAAAAATACATAAATCACTCTTTTCAATTCCCCGAATAGCATTCTGTACGAGAACAACCGCTTAAAACTGACAAAAAGGCTCTTTTTTATACTCCGCTGGTGTATTAAATGTATTTTCTTTTGTTTTTTTTGAATCCGATGATAAGATTTAAGGTTTGTTAAATGTTATATAATAGAAATTTTCATATTTATCACTAAAAACGAAATTCATAGATGATCAAGTTAATCAAAGGAACCATTGTGTTAATAGTACTACTAGCTGTTCAATTCAACGTAATCGCACAAGACGATGAAATTACAGATGAAGATTTAACCGCTTATGCCACCCTGTTATTGAAAGTCGATAGTTTGAAAGCTGCCGCCAAATCTCAATTCTCAGAGATGGTAAAGTCAAATGAATTAATGAACGGTGGAAAAAGATACAATGAATTGAAAAAAGCAATTGGTGATGAAGCTAAGCTTGCTGAAATTGGTGCTACGGAGGAGGAAATTCAGGCTTACAATGATTTGATAGCTTTCAACACAGAGGCTTCAGCAAATATCA
>JBCBHL010000646.1:0-1356 GCA_038525605.1 Bacteroidota bacterium | reverse complement strand
GTTTAGGATTATTGAGTCAAAGTCTTTAAAAAATCAAACAACCAGCTTTTCGGACAAAGAAAGAATCTCCAACATTGATAAAGCTGATAAATTCGATATATTCGTTTCACAAATAATTTGCCATGTACAAAAGTATTTTAACCATCTTCGTTTTACTGCTAATAGTTGGATGTAATCCCGGCCAAAAGGAAAATCCTAGGGAAACTAAAGAGCAAATACAAGCCATTAAAACCAGTACGGATTCCTCTGTTTATGAACAGACGATGGAGACAGAAGTCACGCCTGATTCAGTCAGCAATGAGAAGCCTTCCCTCTATCAGACATACTATCAACTGAAAGCAATGCATGATCGGCTGCCATATTTTTTACCTGTAGATTCGGCATACCTCTTTATCACCGTCATGGGTGAATGGTCTGAGTATGATGTATTCTATCGCAAAACTTACATCCATCAAATGGGTCTCATCAATGAAAAAAATGAGCCTGTTTTACCTGTAAGGTATCATCACCTCGGCAATCCTGGTATTTATGGAAAGTACTGGATAGAAATACAGCAGAATCAAAATAAGGGTTTATTCAATTTAAAAAGTAAGCAGTTGGTCAATCCGATTTATGACATGGTGATTCCGGCGGAAGACAGCACAATCATTGCCTATGCGATCAAAGAGGAACAACATTTCACGATTGATTTGGAGGGTAATCAAAAAGAGGTCGAAGAAATTCCCAACAGTTTAAAGTTCCTTGGACTGAAAAAAGGTAGCTTATTTGACATTGGTAAAATAGGCATTATTCCTTATTACACATCCGGTCTGTTTTATTCTGAAGAAGAACAGCCTATGGATGAGTTGTTTAAGCGCTACGAAGAAGGTGCCGGAGTAATCTATGCTCCGCTGTATCTCACCCAGCTGGATGTCACCAATCCGGTATTCACATCAATTGAAGTAAAAGAACAAGCGGAAGGAGAACGTTATATAATAACGGAAGACAGTGAAAGCTCCGTATCGTTTGTGAGTGACATTACAGATGGAATCAAGGCTTTTTTCACAAAATTCATCGAGTCAGGCACTGACGCAAGGGGCTACTTCATAGAAAATGAGAGGCTGGTGACGGTCAATCAAAGAAATCAACTAATAGACTCTATGCAGCTTACCAGAAATTACAATGAAGCGTTATTAAAAACGACAGAATCTTATTCATTACTTGGCGACACACTTATTGAAATCATAAAAGATGGAGGTGGTTTTCTCGAATATCTAAATTTCCCCCAATACAGTTATCAGTGGATTCAGCAAACTTGGTGAAAGCAAATCTTCGGTTAGTATTTAGCGGTTTGATTTTACCATTGGGCTGAATCCA
>JBCBHL010000645.1:0-1430 GCA_038525605.1 Bacteroidota bacterium | reverse complement strand
ACTAACTACTCTTTCCAATGGTTTGATAATGCAGGAGCAGCGATACTGGCCACAGACACAAGAGTAGTAGATGGTGCTGATGGAACTGATAATAGACTGGAAGGTCTTGAAGCTGGAAATTATTCAGTTGTTGCTACTAACACTGAGACAGGTTGTGCAACGGGAATGGTCGTTACCATTCTTGATGATACAGCGATCAACCCAACAGTACAATTAGTAGGCTCAACTGCTGATATGATTTGTACGACTGCCGGTAATGTGGGTAATGGTGAATTAACTATTTCGATTACTGATAACAGCCCGGTATTCAATATTGCTGAATTTGACATTACCTGGTTCAGAGGTGATGATGAGACGATTGCAACAAATGAGATCTTCCCTACTGACGCTGGTGGCTTAAGAGGTTCAGCTCAAACAGCTGATAATCTTACTTTAACCGACTTGCAGGAAGGACAATATACAGTTGTAGTTACCAAATCAGCAGCAGCATCTATCAATGCAGGTTGTTCTACTGTCTCAACATTTACAATAGATTCCAATGAACCTACCCTATCGATTTCTGACCTGGATTATTCCTTCCAGAACAATCAGAACTGTTCTCCAAATGAGAATGGATTTATCGAAATTGATTCCATCAGAGTCAATGGTGTAGCGGAAGTTGTCACTGCTCTTAACTATACTTTCGAATGGTTTGAAGAGGGAGTAGCCATTCTGGCAGCTGATTCAAGAATTGTTAATGGTCTTAGCACAGCAGGAAACAGAAACAGACTGCAGTCTTTAGAGAGTGGTACCTATTCAGTAATCGCAACCAATGTTGCTTCAGGATGTACTACTGGAGCATTCCAGATAATCATCGATGATGAGCAGGTGAATCCGAATATAGTCATCAACAGCATCGGAGCTGACACATTCTGCGACAATGGCGCTGACGGTGATCAAGGTAATGGCAGCATAGAAATAAGTGTTGAGGAAGACGGTAATCCGGCAGTTTTAGGTAACTATACAATCACCTGGTTTAGAGGGGACGATGAAACCATAGCTGCTAATGAAATTTTCCCTACTGACGTAGCAGGTGGTTTAGATAGAGGAAGTGCTCTTCAGGCCTCATTGACTAACCTCACTGATCTTAGCGCCGGAGACTACACGGTTGTTATAACCAAAAACGATGCAAACTCACCGAATGCCGGTTGTTCGGTAACGAGCACAATCACAGTTGGAAGAGATCAGGCAATTGTCTCTATCGACGTTGATGCTGATATCGATAAGAGTGATAACCTCAACTGTGTGAATCCTAATGGCTTCATTGAGGTAACACAGATAATGGAAGATGGTCTGCCTGTCGCTATCACGACGACTAACTACTCTTTCCAATGGTTTGATAATGCAGGAGCAGCGATACTGGCCACAGACACAAGAGTAGTAGATGGTGC
>JBCBHL010000644.1:0-1629 GCA_038525605.1 Bacteroidota bacterium | reverse complement strand
TCCAAAAGGCATTTTTACAGAATCGGATTTGGATATCGATGGTCAGTTTTTTAAGTATGATTTTTCCTACAACCACGACAAATCGCTCGACGCGCTGATTGCTGAAGAAGTAGATGCCATTGCCATCAATGAGTCCTATTTTAAGGACCGAAAGGACATCAATCAGGATGATTACCTGGTTCTGGAAAGATATGAAGTCCCATATCCTGCTTACGTATTTTCTCCCGGATTATCAACAGAAGATCAGCAGGCAATCGGGAAAGCACTTTTCAATGCACATAAAAACCCTAAAGCTAAGAAGCTATTCAACAATCCACTGGGTGTAACCAGCATAGTGGCTGAGGACGATGACTATTATAATGTGTTGAGAAGGTATTTGAATATTACCAGAATCAAACCCGTACTAGACTTGCATATCAAACCGCTGGGAAAAGCGGCCGAAAAGCTGGCAGAAGATGGAGATTTACTACACCTGATAGAAGACAAAGCCAGCAGAGTGCTGCTAAAATCAGGGAGATTTGTCGCAACAGCAGAAAAGAAGAATCAGTATTTCGAGCATGTATTGATCAACCTGTATCAGATTAGTAAAGGGGTTTTTCACTATCAGGTGTTATTGAACGATGTGCTGGTAGATGAAGGCAAGGATATTTCAACTACCGAGCTAACGGCCAACTTTCACACGATGATCAGTAATTCAGTACTCAATCATTTGCCAATAGAAACTGACTTGCTTTTTAATGGTAAAAACTGGTTTATCAATTATGGCCACAACGACGGCTTATCAGAATCAGAATACGTGTTTGAAATCAACAAAGGCTATTCATCTGTTACGATTGAAAAAGAAGGCCTGTTGGAAATGACAGACCTGAACACGAAGTTTAAACCCAATGAAGAATTTGAAAAAGGTTCTAAAGTAAAAATCATCTTTCCCGGCAATGAGATTAGTAATCTGGTAGAAGAGGAAAGCGAAAGTGGTTCAATCAATATTTTTTCGGCAGAATTCTGGAAAACAAGTTACTGGGATAAGCTGGGGCTGATCATCGGTGTTCTGCTCACTGTATTGTCTGCATTGATCGGTGGATTTTTGAAGAAAAGAAAAGCCAAAAAGTTCAAGGGTCTTTTGCACGAAACCAACGAACTGATCAAAGGGTGCATAGGAGATTACTATAAAATGGAAGCCAAAATTATCGAGCAGAAAGAGCGAATCGCCTCACTGATGGAAGATGGTAAGATCAATGAAAATCAATTCATCATTTTAAAGAACCGGATTTCAGACCTGCAAAACATCCTCGATGGCATGGTGCCTCAAAAGATTCAGTTGACAGATGAACAGAAAGAGCAGATAGAAACCATTGTTTCCGATGGTAAAATCACCGAAAAAGAGTTTTTAAAAATTAAAAACATCCTCAAGAATAAAGCTGAATAACAGACATTATCACGTTACGTTTTGTATTGATAAATTTTCGATGTTGTAACTGTCAAACTTTGTAATTTTAAGAAATTATGAATTCATAATCATTAGTTACCGGTTAAAATTTTTTCTATCATAAAAACTAGCCCTATGTCATTTAATGCTTCATTTTAGATTTGGTCTAAAAGGTAAGCCCCCTTTTAACAATGATGACCTTC
>JBCBHL010000643.1:0-1741 GCA_038525605.1 Bacteroidota bacterium | reverse complement strand
AAGCAAATCTGAAACATCACGTCAGATCAGTTAACCAACCATATACCCCAATTGGGTGACCATACCTTGATCGGGTGATAAATCGAAACCACTCTATCACGGTATGATTTCAGAACAGAGAACCTGCAACTTTACATCATAATCAAAACGAAAAAATCGATTGAGTAGCTACCATTGATTAGAACGGCGGCATCCGAAAAGCCGAACAATAAACAGAGTAGGAACACCTTTTAAAATTTATTAGAAATGAGCGCAAGATCAGTAACAATGCAAATTGTAAACGAGACAAGTTTAGAGTTAAACAGAACAAATGCATCCTTAAGCCACGGTGAGTGGTCTCAAAACAGATACCCTCAGGCAAGCATTGGCGGTAATACAAAGTCTTCATTATTTGAAAGCCAGTCAGATGGTTTCATGACAGGTACGCAGGGAACAGTATCATACAATTCCGACTTCACATTCAACTGGGATGATCCATTTTCAGGAAGTAACAGTATTGGCTATGATGTACCTACAGGATACAAGTGTACCCAGGACATATCAGGTGACGACAACTGTACCGTTATCTGGACTATCAAAAACGCATAACAGCGTGGAAAATGATAAAACCCCGGGTTCTGAATCCGGGGTTTTTGCGGTTTGCATTCAGAATTTCTTATCTCTCTCAGCCTGTTGAATCAATTTGATGTTCTTCTTTTCCAGCGAGGTTAAAAAATCATCCACATTACTAAACTGAGGTCTGTACCAATTCGTCTTTTTAAAATACTGATCCATTTGACCTCCTTTTCTGAATTGATAGCCATACCTGGCAAAAATTTCGTTTCGCATGATCTTCAATTCCTCCAATGTCAATTCCTGAAGTTCCTCCGGATCGAGATCCTGGATTGACGCCATGATAAACTTCCCAGGAAAAAATTCCAATAAGGTGGTATTATACTTTGTTCCCAACTCATACTCTCCTTTTTTACTGGTAATACCGCTCCATCCATCTATGATTTTAAGACACTTTCTTGATTCTCCAAAATCATCAAAGAAAACAAATTCTCCCTGATACTGATCGGAAGAAAATTTCCCGTCTTTCCCTATTTTAATACTGGTCAGGTTTCGGTATTGCATGACCCAGGCTGTGCCATCGCTGTTCCATTCGCCTTTATGGATTTGTGCAACATATTCTGTTCCGGAGAAAATTAGAAATAAAGTTGACTCACTTTCAGAATCTCCAAAGTGATAAGCACCAAAATATTCGTGCTGGAATTGGGGTATCCATTTGGTGACTTTTGCATCGTCGATTGCTTCAAAACCATGGTATTGACTGAATGCCATTGTGGTACTGGCAATGCCGAAAACAAAAGAGATTATCGTCTTGTAGATCATAGTTGAATAAAGATAATGAATGATTAGTGGATTATTTAAATGAATGTAAGCGAAAGACTCTCAGCTTACTACTGATGCAAGATTAGCTTCATCTTTATTTGAAGATTTGGACGATTGAGTAGCCTCAAGGCGAATGCAAGGGATGACGTAGATAGAAAAGGCAATCGAACAGTTTACGTCATCGAGAGTAGCGAAGTGATCTTACGATCAATCACTTTCACACAAACTACCAGTTATAAAAAAACCTAGCTCCTCTTCTCGAGCACAAAGTGATTAACGAACTGGTAACTACAACATTAAAAATTGAACCTTTTTTTGATGTCTTCTTTCACTGTGTGGTGAGAAACTGAATCATTATTATTGAGTT
>JBCBHL010000642.1:0-1903 GCA_038525605.1 Bacteroidota bacterium | reverse complement strand
TCCAGTGCAGCCTTTCTTAAAGTAGTGCCTTCTTTGTGTGCTTTTTTAGCAATTTTGGCTGCACTGGATTTGGAGTTGTTGACAAACGAGCAATTTGACGAATGGGTGAAGCCTGAAGATATGATCGGAAGTCTAAAATAATTTTGATTTTTGTTAACTGCTTCATAATCAATAATTAAGAAGCATCTTGTTAAATAAATAATTTAATCAAAAGTATTTGTGATTTAAAAAGATATTGCCTTTCTTTATCATTATATTAAAAAAGAAACTCAATTAAGTACCATGAAAAATATATTTTCAATCTTCGTTTTAGCATTGTGTGTCATTTTTGCATTCGATTCAAATGCACAAATGTCTAAGAAAGAACAGAAGGAGTGGAAGAAGAAAATCAAGGCCTTAAAGCCTGAGCAGTACAAAACTTTACTTGACAAGAACAAGAGTTTAGGTAGTGAAGTGACCGCTCTTAAAAGTGAGTTATCTGAGGTGGATAGCAAGATTGCAGAGAAGAACAGTCAGATTTCGAATTATCAGGATCAGATTTCTGAATTAAGAACTCAATTATCTGCTGCCAAGAGTACTCCAAAGCCAGCTGCACCAACCAGACAGGGTGGTTTCATCGATGATTCCAAAGGAGTTGTTTTTAAAGTGCAGATTGGTGCTTTTAAGAATAAAGATCTTTCCAAATACCTGAAAACTACTGAAAACTTTACAGGTGATGTAGAAGACGGTTTGAAAAAGTACTATCTGGGAGTTTTCAGAGATTACTGGGAAGCAGACACTTTCAAAAAATACCTGAGAGAAATGGGTGTAAGTGAAGCATGGATTGTTTCTTTCAAAGATGGTCAGAAAGTGCCTATTAAAGATGTATTAGAAGGCGTTATCTAAATAGCAGATAGCTTCTAACAAGATAGAAAAGGTGATTATGAGGATTCGTAATCACCTTTTTATTTTACAGTGAGATCACTTCGGACCACTGGTTTATTGCTCCTTTTTTATCTCTCAGTCCTCCCAGACCTACTTTGTGATCACCAGCAACATCAGCGCCTTCGGGAAAAAGGAAAACAGACCCGAGCAATATTTCTTTGCTGTTAATTCCAAGCTTTGCATACAGCGCATCTGTTCTCAATACACCCCCGCTAGACCAGTAATTAGGAATGTTCAAAGCAGTTGCAGTGAGCAACATGTTTTGAATTGCTGCAGATCCGGCAGCTATATGTTCCATATTTCTGAGATTTCCTTCAAAAACTGATAATTCACTTGCTTCTTCAGAAGGGTCTGGCAGCCAGGTAACCTGAAGCAAGGCATCTGCCGCGAACAACATTTGGAGGATTTTCCCGGCTTTGATATCATTTTCCTGGATGTAGTTTGCCAGCTTTCGGCATTCTGCAGCCTTTAACCAATACACACGCCAGGGTACTATCGAACTCAAAGAGTTGTTGTCCTGATAGGTTTTATGAGCCTGATAGTGAAATGGGGCCATTTCAGCGGATTGAATAATTTCATATACCTTATGATCGACCTCCGCCTTCGGTAACGGCCAGGGATCATTGCCAAGGACTTTTGTAGTTCTTCTCTTTTGGATTACCTCCTGTATCTTCATATCATTTCACTGTTAACAGAAATATTCAACTCTTTTAAACAAAAATAAATTTACTAACGGATATCACAACTGATTTAGTACAAGCATTCTGATTTTAATCACAAATCAATTTGGAAATTAATTCATAATCATGAATCAGTGTTGTCCGAGATAACTTTTTTCGAAAAATCAATTTATCCGGCCATGCGGAAAAGTGCCATGGATTTTAGGCTTAAATTCTAAGAGCAGGCGGGCTGGCCTGCCAAAAAACCCGGCTGAGGTGATTTTTTTGGCTTGAGTTTTTTGGTTCGTTTTTGTGTCCAA
>JBCBHL010000641.1:0-1974 GCA_038525605.1 Bacteroidota bacterium | reverse complement strand
ATAGTCTAATTTAAGGAATCTGAAGAAAATTACAGGAGGTTTTGATCTGGAAGATTATGCCACAACCTATGTCGTTCCTAAGAAAAAGAATGACTAAGTAACGATTTTTTACTTTCAGGGCTTCTTCAATAGCTATTGGAGAGCTCTGAAAGAATAGAGTGTTTTTCAATAAATCAAAGTCGTATGCTTTGGGAAAAACACTAAATGCGGCGTAAGAGGATACTTTAATCTTTAATCTTTAATCTTTTATCTTTTGTCTTTAATCTTTTGTCTTTCGTCTCCTCCTTCGCATGAAGCTTCGGCGGATAATATAAAATCTAGCATCTATTGTCACAACTACCTACTGAATTCATCAGATTCCTTAAATGAGACTATGAAGGCAAGAGCTTTCAGAGAAAAGCTTAATGGTTCAGCCACTTCAGAAAATCCGGTACTCTCACCCTGCTGATCAGCACATCTTCCTCGGGTTTAGGTATAAGGATCAGTTTTAGACGACTGTTGAAATATTTCACTGCCTTTTCTACGGCATGAATCTGTACCAGATACTTTCGACTGGCACGAAAGAAAAGTTTTGGGTCTAGCTTCTGTTCCAGATCATTCAAAGTGAGGTCAACAATGTACTTCTGGCCCGCCTTGCTGACGGCATAAACCATTTTTTCTTCGGACTGAAAGTAGGCAACATCAGCGACAGGCAAATGCTTGTATGTATCTCCAACTTTGATAGAAAACCTGTCTTTAAAAACTGTAGATTCTCTCTGTAGCAATTGCTGGATGTCTTTTATGGAAATATTGGAACGTCGGTGCTCAATGCGCTGATATTTTTCAAATGCGGATCGTAATGCGTCTGATTCTATCGGTTTTAGCAGGTAGTCGATACTGTTAAGCTTAAAAGCCTTCAATGCGAAAGCGTCATAAGCAGTCAGGAATATGACTGGAATGTCGACTTCTACTTCTTCAAAGATTTTAAAACACTGACCATCCAGTAGTTCTATGTCAGCGAAGATCAGATCAATGCTGTGAGCATTTTCCTTTAACCAGCTTACACTTTGCGAAACTGATCTTAAACAAGCTGCCACTTCTACATTTACCTGCAGTTGTTCCAACATCTGCTTAAGCTCCTCCTGAGCCAGGAATTCGTCTTCTATGATGGCAATAGTTGTCATATTTTCAGTAGGGGGACAGTTACCCGAAATTCGCCTGCTGCCTCATCTACTTGCAAGGACTCACCCTGATGCTCATACTCTTGTTTCAGATTTTGCAGACCTATTCCTTTAGAGTATCCCGATTGTTTGGGCTTTAGCTGATTTTTAATCATGAGTTTGTCGTCATCAAAAGTGATTTCAATTTTCAATGGGTCGTTTTCTTCAATGATGTTGTGTTTGACGGCATTTTCTATCAATAACTGTAGTGTCATAGGAGCAATTTGCTTCTGATGGTGTGCTTCGGGTATTTTGATTTCTATAATCAAATCTTCCTGGAAGCGGATTTTCAAGAGATAGATGTAGCTATTGATAAATTCCAGCTCTTCTTTCAAGGTAATCCAGCGTTTTTCTACATGTTCTAAAACATATCGATACACCTGGGATAGCTTTCTAATAGATTCCTTGGCTCTATATTGATCGATTGTGATGAGGGAAGAAAGCGAATTTAAACTGTTGAACAGAAAATGTGGGTTAACCTGATGCTTCAACTGCGCATATCTAAATTGTAAATTCTCTTTTTTCAGCCGTTCATTGTCTAAATCCGTATCATATTGCCGTCTGATTTGAAAATAGAACTCCATTGTGGTCAGTAATATCAGGTTGATGATGATAGACACAATGGCACTAAACAGATAGTTATTGAAGTTGATAGTTTCATCGACGTAGATAGAGAAAATCATGTTGATGACTACTACCTGGATGACTGCTAAAATCGATCCGATTAAAATCTCAATAACCAGCCGTTGTGGAATTTTTCTTTTTGATTTCCACG
>JBCBHL010000640.1:0-1986 GCA_038525605.1 Bacteroidota bacterium | reverse complement strand
CTTTTAACAATCTTATCTTTCTTTTTGAAAAGTAATTGCTGCTTTTGATAAGTATTGATCAACAGTTGAGTACTTGACGATTTCTCTTTCAGCACCTCATTTTTCTGTCTGAAATCCATGTAGAAATAGGCATTCCCAAGAAACAGGATCAACAGAACTACTATTGCACCTGTAAAGAGCGGCTTAAACAAACTTTTGTGAATGTACTCGGCGGCAGTCTTCCCCGATTCCGCAGTATCTCCAATGTGTAAATCACCGGAAATGCCAGTAAAGAATGTAGTCGCACTGCTAAAGGCATTTAATGCCCTGTGCTGTAATTGATACTGGTCATTTATCTGCTCAGTCAGGTTTTGTTGACTTTTTCTTATCCCAAGTACAACACCATCTGCTTCCTCTACCTGGTAATGACCCAGTTGATAACTTCCCTCTCTTGAATCGAGCAGATGCCCTCTGATAGATAAGTTAATAACAGGTCCAACAAAGCCCTTATATAGATTTAAACGCAAATCTGATAAAAATTGCAATTGTGCTTCGAAGGCTTCTTTTCGGATAATAGAACAATAGTACTGTTGGTTTTCAAAGAATGCATTGATCACAAAATCATCCTCTTTTGCATTGGGAAGCAACAATTTGAGTAATTCCGCTTCTTCCAGAGCAACATCAGCAGTCACTATCTTAGTCAGTACCTGTCGACCCTCCACACACCATAGTATAGGTACCCTGCCTGCATGCTCTTCTATCCATGTCTTCATCGCATCAGGATCTGCAAACAACTGGTCATCGACAGGTATCAGGTCACCGGATTTCGTTTTTTCTAAAATCACAACCTGAAAGAAAGTTTGTTCAGCGTCGACAATCACATTAAGACCAACGCATTTGTTGACAGTCTTTGCTACGATATTTTTTAATAGAGAATCGAGCATGTTAGTAGATAACTGTTGGTTTGATAAAGATGACAAGTCTGCTGTCTGCCCTAGCCTTTGTTTTTCCACTAAACAGCCACTTCAGAACCGGAATTCTGGATAAAACAGGAACACCGGATGCTGCCTCAGTTTTACTTCGCTCTTCAAGACCTCCCAACACAATCATTTCCTCATTTCTTACTCTGATCTTACTTTGAAATCGTCGGGTAGCGGTGCCAGGAGGACCTCCTTGGGTCGCAGCTTCAATAAAATCTGAAAATTCGGCATCAATGGTTAAGGTAATGTCCTCATTTCCGGAAACGAACGGTTTTATTGTAATATCAAGGTTTGCTTCGGCCGATTCAAAATTTCTAAAATTTGAAACAACAGGAGTTACGCCCGGCGCAATGCTTTGATTTTCTATCAGATAAAATACCTTCTCTCCTATTTTCAGGTTTGCTTTCTGTCCATTCATTGTTGAAAGCTTGGGAGTAGATCGTGTTTCCATCAGATTATTGTCTTCCAGTGCCCTTACCGTTGCATAAAACTGAGGAGTCACCCTTCCTAAATTGATGATCCCCTTACTATCGACTGTATTCAGAAACTTATTGATGGAATTAGAGCTCAGTGTCAAGTCCACTCCGGGAAAAACGGTACCTCCTGTAGCAACTGTGGAATCTGAAAGTCCGGCTGTAATTCCGGTACTAATCGTATGTCCTTTCCTGACATCCGCCACAATGATTTCTATCAAAATATTGGGTATCGGCTGATCAATCTTTTTGAGAAAATCAATAGTTCTTTTGACGGACAGCTCGTCACCACTGATGATATATGCATTTAAACCATTGTAAGACTGGAGGTTAACAGAGTTTTTGATCCGTTCGGGGATCAAAACATTGAGGCTGTCAATGCTTCTGTTTTGTAATTTATAAAGATCAGAAACCTCGGTATTATCACCTATTCAGATTTTCTTGAGTTGGTACTTCCCACCGCAAATAGCGGATATACTGTGAAAAATGACGTATTCCTCATCGGATCAAATGAAGATATAGTCAATCCCCAGTTCGTCGGAAATGTTCACAAT
>JBCBHL010000639.1:0-2009 GCA_038525605.1 Bacteroidota bacterium | reverse complement strand
AGATATTGCTACCTAAAGGTTACCAATCCGACAGACCTTTCTTATCTTGATGATCTCTCTGCGATCTGGAAAGACATTTTTCCTGGCAATCCATTTAATTTCTTTTACCTGGATGATTTTTATGCAAGGCAGTATCAGGATGACAACCGCTTTACTAACTTATTTGCCGTTTTTTCGCTGTTGGCGATTTTAGTAGCGACCCTTGGAATATTTGGACTTACCTATTTTACTGCTGAAAACAGAGGGAAGGAAATTGGTATCAGGAAAACATTGGGAGCGGGTATTTGGGATATCTGTTTTATTCTTAGTAAAAACCTAGGTCGGTCAGTGCTGCTTGCAGGGATAATTGCTATTCCGCTCGTTTACTTCATTGCAGATAGAATGTTGCAGGAATATGCTTTTAGAATAAGTGTATCATGGTGGATGCTTGTTATACCATTGTTGATTTTGGTGGCCATAACGGTGGTAATCGTCTCAGCACTGGGATCAAGAACTTTCAAGGCCAACTCATCATCTTTGCTAAGAGAAGAGTAACTACGCTGTTCTTCTCCGAAGACTTTTAATGCTGTCTATAAATTCACAATCAAGCCGGTTGGTTTTTCTAATGTCATCAGTTGGAAAACCAATCGGTTAAACTTTTTGAGGCCGGTTAAGCTCGCTCGGTTTTAGAATACTACAGCTGCTCACGTTATCCATCCATCGACAGCAGGTATACTCATTGATGATTCGATATCGACTGATTTTTTGCTTTGAATTTACTTTTATTCAGAATCTTTTGAGCATCCGTTTCCACCATCAGATCCGACAGGGAAACTTCCGGGTTCTGTTCCATATAGGCTTCCACAATCTGCCATCCCAGCCATCTGGCAATTCTGCCCGGACATTGATCTCCGATTTCAAAGACATTGGGCCTTTCGCCAGTGTATTTGTTTTTGACAAAGTGACTGGTTTCATAAAATAATTCCCGGTTGATGAAATGCCCCCAAATGGTTTCCTGATTGGCAGAGACCAGTCTCATTTCCTCCTCAGTGTAGCCTACGATCCAGCCATCAGGTTTACAGGGCATCATTTTTTTGGTAAAATAAT
Organism: Bacteroidota bacterium; assembly: GCA_038525605.1. Lineage (GTDB taxonomy): Bacteria > Bacteroidota > Bacteroidia > Cytophagales > Cyclobacteriaceae > JANSWY01. Next base: position 923 of record JBCBHL010000639.1, on the reverse strand, counting down.
AAGAGCGGCCATAGTTGATCATATCTGCCAGTAGCGTATTATCGCGTGTATCAATGGCCATGAAGTCGTTGGAAACAAAACTGAAAATCAGTGGCAAAATAGATTCTTTTTCATATCGTTTCAGAATGTATTCCGGTGTATTCGCAGGTCTGAAAGTAGCCTCTTTACCAATGAAATATTCCAGTCCGAGTACGATGACAGTATCTGACACATACAAATCATTATACAAGCCTGTTAGCGCTATCTTTATCTTAGGCACAGTTGCGGATGGATAGTAGTGTTTAAGCCAGGAAAAGGCCGAAGATAACTCTGTGCCCAGCGTTTCAAGGTTTCCGAAAACTTCCTTCGTTTCCTGAAATAAGGTATCAATTGCAGCGTCTTTGGAGATACCGTATAGTTTTTTTGCCAATTCATTGAGGTTTGGATATTGGTCGCTGTCCAGAAACCACCGGGTAAAACCCGGGTGATCTTTCATCAGCTGGATGACTTCTTCACGGGATGAAGTGTTGAGTAACTGCTCGTCGAGTCTGATAATTTCCATAGACTGCACTGAAGGGTTCTCAGGGGTTTGATCACAGGAACTATCGCCATTGTTGCAGGCACTCAATAGACACAGGGCAACCACCGACCAGAATAATCCGGTCAGACTTTTGGATTTTCTACACATTGCAAACACTTTTTAATCACTTACTTTTATATCCTGAAACGAACTGCTAATTTAGCTTTTCATGTATTCAGGTTTATGAAGATAAAACGCAAAAATACATGCAAATTATTCGAAGTTATACTTTTTTAATTGCTGAGTACGTTTTAGACTACTGAATAAAAGCATAAAATCGGTCAGTAAATAAAGGTTATCACGACAGATTTAGTCTGTCTTTTATGATTTATCGTATTAGCAGATTTTTAGAATTAAATTCTCT
>JBCBHL010000638.1:0-2050 GCA_038525605.1 Bacteroidota bacterium | reverse complement strand
TTGTCTATTGTCCAGTGATAGAACTTAGCACCTATTGAGTCTGCAAGATTTTTTGCAGAAATTCTGGTGTCGTCGGAGGAGTTTTCAGTCCCCTGATAGGCAGTGGTCAGTAATTGATTGACAATTGTTTTTCTGATATTTTGGCTGTCAGTAATATCGGGAATAGAAACTCCAGCCTTTTCAAGAAACAACTCAACTCCTAATTCTTCCACACCATTTCTCACCGATTCAGCCACTAAAGTCGCAATACTGGAAGAGTCTGCTCCTCCGCTGAGAGATAGAATAAAACCTTTACTTCTCGATTTTCGCATGTAATCGAACAGGGCGAGAGAAGCTGCTTTAGAAAACTCTCTTACAGGTTCGTATACCTTTTCGGTGACATCTGAAGAAGAATTTTCCGGATTATCAAAATCGATATCCAGCGCCAATAAGTTGAAATCGGTGAATGAAAGGCGTTTGTTAAGGCCGATAAGTTTACCTTTCTGAGCTAAGATTATATCTCCGTCGAAAATCATCCTACCTGCTTCATTGCCCAGCAGATTAGTATAAAGGTAAACGCAATCAAAGTCCTTGGAACTTGATACAACGAGGTTTTCCCTGAATTCTGCTTTATGGAACGCAAAGTGGCTGGCACTAGGGTTTAAGATCAGTTCAACTTTATTCTCCTTTAGTTCATGGGCTGGTCTGTCTGTTCTCCAGGCATCCTCACAGATTTCAAAACCAATTCTGATACCTTTATGATCCAGTACAATTGCTCCAAAATCATAGCTTTTTCCATCGAAATCGAACTTGATCACCTTTTCTTTTGGCCAGGAGGTAAACCATCTTGGTTCGTAATGCACCCCGTCATTGGCCAGGTGATGTTTGGCATAAAACCCTAAAATCTCCTGATCAGTTATGAAACAGGCAACATTGTAAGTCTTTTCTTCTAGAATTACGGGAAGGCCTACAGCAACTGTTATTCCTTCTGTGTAAGGAACAATTTCTTTGAGTTTGTTTAGTGCTTTATTTGGCAACCATTCACTAAGAAACATATCCTCGCACCCATAGCCTGTAATACACAATTCCGGCAAACATAGGATGTCGGCATTTTCAGCTTTGCCAGCATCAATGGCTTTTTTGATATTGGTTACATTGTGAGACCAATCAAACGGGATTTGATTAAGACAGGCTCCTGCCAGTTTTAGTTTTTTCATGATCGTTTAGATAAGCTTCAGCTGTTCACAACATTGATGAGCAGCACTTTGTTCGGCTTTTTTCTTACTGAGACCACTACCTTCTCCACGTGGTTCGCCATTTATACTGATTGTTGCAGTAAAAAGTTTGTATCTGCTGTCATTTTCCACCTCTTCAATATCAAATTTGATTTCGAAGTTTTCCTTTTGTGCCCATTCGATGATAATGCTTTTATAATTAGTGTTGTTTCCAACTATTTCATCAATGTTATAGTGATTGGCGATTAGCCGTTTAAGGATAAAATGCTTACATTTTTTAAATCCTAAATCCAGGTAGACAGCACCAATCAGTGCTTCCAGCGAATCACCATAAAGCGACTTATGAGATAGGTTAGATCGGGATGATTTGTTATACTCTACAAGTTTTTTGATCCCTATTTTTTTTGCCAGGTTGTTGAGTACTTCTCTGTTGACAATTCTGGATCTGATTTCGGTAAGAAATCCCTCTTCTTTGTAAGGGAATCTTGCGAATAGGTATTCCGCCACTATTGCCCCCAACAGGGCGTCTCCAAGATATTCTAATCTTTCATTAGATTCTTTAAAGCCCTTGTCAAGTGTTTTTGCAATGGAACTATGTTGCATTGACAAAATGTACAACTTGAGGTTATTGGGATGATAACCTGTGATACTTTTAAAAGACTGCGCGAGTTCTTTCTCTCTTTTTGAGTAAAATGCTGATCTGATTAACCGTTTTAAAGCTGCAGTCAGAGGCATTAAGAGATTTTACGAAATATGACTGATGTGTTATGTCCACCAAAGCCGAATGTATTACTCAAAGCTACATTGATTTCTCTCTCCTGAGCTTTGTTAAATGT
>JBCBHL010000637.1:0-2062 GCA_038525605.1 Bacteroidota bacterium | reverse complement strand
ATTCAAAGCAGCGATCATTCGGCTGGAAGCACATTAAAATTTTAAAACTATCAATTGACTATTATGAAAGAGAAAGATTTTAACTATAAACTAATTACAATGATGAAATTACTATTTGATCAAACCTGGCCATTGAGGACACAGCGAACCGACTGCTGCAGATTCAACGAGTCTGCCTTGGCCACAAACCTGAATTGTCTAAATCTCAATTTTGTAAACGAAGGGCTATAACTGTCTTCTTCAAAAAAGTTAATAGCTGCTTACCAGCTGATAAAGTAAGCTGATACAAAATAATTAATTGAACGAAATGAGTTTTACAATACACACATGTAAAGAGGAGTTTTTAGTCTCACTTCAAGAATATGACGGCTGGTCCCCATTGGTATTGAAAGAGAAAAGGAACTGCCCGCAGCTAAACCATCGGTTTGATCACGAAAAGAAAAATAAAGGAATAATTGCCCTACTGGCTGAATTTATTCATCTGAGGACAATAGCGATCTTAAATTATATATGCTTTAAAAGAAAAGCCATCTTATTAAAAACACAATTTAAAATTAAAAATAACCAAAGTCATGAGAGTACCAGAGGAACAATTTGAACTTATCGTAAAATACGTTGATGCGGATCTGCAGGAATCGGAGAAGGAAAGTTTTAATGAACTAGTAATTTCATCCGAACCTTTCAGAAAGGAATTATTAGAAGTGGAAATGATTGTTGCAAGTATCAAAGCAATCGGACGACAGCAGAATGTAAAGCGCGTTCAAAATATCATCCAAAAAGTAGATTCGAAAAAAGAGACAAAAAGGCGAAGAAACCGCAGACTGACAGTCAGGTTAGGTATAGCCGCAAGTATCACGCTGCTGACCATTTTCTCGTTCTTTAGCATCAATAGAAGTAATTTGACAGGCGTAAAAAGCATCTACGAATCTTATTATGAACCATATCCGTCTGCCAGGCTCTTCAGAAATGAAGCGGAAACCAGTAAAGGAATGCAACTGTATGGAAGTCAACAATATGAACAAGCTATTCCTTATCTGGAAGCAGAAAGGAAGCAACAGGAGGGCAATCAACTCCTGGAATTGTATATTGCAAATTCCTACATGATGTCCGGCAGATTTGCTGAATCGGAAAAGATTCTTAATAACACCAAAGCTACAGCGGCAGAAACGCTCATTGATCAGTACATCTATTGGTACCTCGGATTAACGCTGCTACAGATGGACAAAGAAAGTGAAGCGATGATACAATTTAGGGAACTGGCAAAGGAAGGTGGCATCTATGAAAAAGAAGCAACAGCAATCCTAAAGGCTTTGAAATAAGGCTGCAATCACTTATTAAAAAAGCTTCTAAAGAAGTTTAAACAAACAACGGCATACACCGATCATGTTTCAGCAAACTGAATTCGCACGAGTTTAATCGAATATTAAATTCTTGCAATTGCAAGTGAATAGAGTTTGTCTTTTATGTTTGACGTAGCTTAAATGTAGAAGACAACCTCTTTGCAATGAATCAAACCGGGCAGCTAACTATTGATCGAGTAACCAACTAATCAGGCGATAGCCAAATCGAATGATACAGTTGGAGCTTGTTTTGTATTGAAAAACTATTCTCAGGGCTTGATAAAATCTCAATGAGACTCAAAAAGTCTTTTAAGGCTCATTTATCAGGTATACTAAGAGGATACATATCATAATAGCACTTGCAATTTTGTAAAATAAAGATTTGAAGAGAAACATTGTTAATTAGCTAATAATCAAATAGTTATAACAAATTCAAATCTAACACTAACTGACAACAAACTATTCATTCCTGACTGTATCCCTTTTGTATCCTCTGTTTTTTTGAGTCCGGAGGTTTCAATTCTCAACTTTGTATCGAACAACGATGTAAAAGACATATGATCTTTTTAGCCAGTTCAAACAATTATTTTTTTAATCAAAAACGTTTCAATATTATGAAAAATCAAAAACTCAAACTCAACGAATTAAAAATCGAAAGCTTCATAACTGCAGAATCTTCGAAGCAGCTTCAAACAGTAAAAGGAGGTTTCAACTACGCAGTG
>JBCBHL010000636.1:0-2064 GCA_038525605.1 Bacteroidota bacterium | reverse complement strand
AAGTGTCTTCCAACAGTTTGATGGGCTTTTTCAGGTAAAAGAAATCCAAATCGGGGTTAAAGGAAAATATATCCATTCGGTACTGACTTCCATTTTTGATAGCAGAACCTACTTGTTCCCATTCCTCTTTTGTGGGTAACCTAACTACCACATTCAAGCCGTAGTAACTTTTGATTTGCCTGGCTTTCCACTCGCAATATGCCCTGGCATCTTCCTGCGTAATATCGAGAACAGGGTCAAATTGCCGCGACATTGATTCATTTGCATTTATTTGATTACTAAAGATAATCTCGTCTTTTAGTTCCAGGTCATAAGCATATTCTGTCCATTCTACTTTAGAAATCTCTTTGTTGTAAAGAAACAAACCATCAACTTTTGATACGTTTAAAGCTTCTTCTGCTGAGCATTTCTTGAATTTTACGATAAGCTCAACAACTGTTGTGTCGAAACTATTACCATTCTCAAGTATCAAATCAGTTTTATGAATTAACTCAAGCTTTTTATCTGGCTTAAAATGATGAACAGGCAGCAATGTAAATTCATTAGGCTTAAGTAGATTAAATACCTTGATCGATTTTTCCTCGGGGAGTAATTTCCAACCGCTCTTGTAATGTTTACTATTAAAGCCATAAGAGGCATTCACTTCAAAATCAACATATACAAAAGAATTATTGGGATGATAATAATGAATATGAATTGGATAATACTCGAACCCAGGAAAGTTCTTTTTATCAGCGGGATTCTTGAAAGTAGTCTTATGCTGAAGCCAAAAGCCATGCAGGTCTTCTTCATTATCGAGTTGACCAAAACACTCAAATGTTAACAGGATGCCCGTTAGTAGAAGTAAAGCTCTCATATTGTTTTATGTATCAGTAAAGCAATTCAGTGATTAATTGCTTTACTGATATTAAAATTATAAATATTATTTTATTTAATGATTTGCTCTGTAGTAATCTGCTAAGTCTTTAGGATAATAGGGATGATCTCGGTAACTACTATCGTCCAACCCTTTGATACACGTAATTGCTGCACTTTCAAATGACCACCTTCCGTAATACCAATCTTTTTCAGTTTCCGTTAGCATTTGGGCACTTTTCTGTTCTTTTAACCAATCTATTTCTAAAAAGGATTTTATAAGCTTTTCAGCTTTTACTTTATCCTCTTGAATTATGGCGCTCTTAAGCTTCCGATATAATTTAAAGGCATATGAATCTGGTTCTGCTCTAGCTTCCCAAGTGTCCAACTTTGCTGCTAAAATCAACTCAAAAATTAAATCCACCACATTATCATTCCTTATGATTCCACCCAATCTTTGAAAAAAGTTATTCGATGCATTTATCAGAAACCCAATTGATAATAACCGCAAAAGATCAATTTGACCATCTATTACGTACTGATCTAATACTATACCTTTCGTACCAACTAGTTTTCGTGCGCCCTCCGTCCATGACTCTTCTATTAGATCTAAAATGGAAATAAAATCTTCATTTAAATCACTAATGGAGCAACCTAAAGAGTAATTAGAAACAGCTTTTTGAATTAGGTTGGTCGCCATCAACTGTTTTAACGGCTTTACTCTATCCTGTTGGATTTGACCTAACTCTAGCTTTTTTACCCTTTTTTTGTGAGAAGCACTTTTTGTATTTACATCAAATATGAAGTGCTCCTTACCTCTGTGTTTGTCTCTTACCATCTTTTTTTTAAATTATGGAATCCAGTTACCTAGTGGCCCACCTCCTTGGTTTAAGTATCCCGTTTCACTTACATATTTGTAAGAAACACTACCGTCAGAACTAACTTTTGCAAGCACGCGTGAATATCCACTATCCAAAATATCATTAGCTAACTCTTGATTTCCATTTAATGCGTTTATTAATCTCTGACCGTTATTTTGCTGAATCCAATCATTACTCATTTGCCTAGACAAACCAGTTGCTGGATTAGCAGGATTTAGACTACTACTTTCATATTTGGATTCTACAATATAATAAACTCCATCCTTTTCAAAAACGCCATCGATTCCTTGATGGGTTGGCTCATCGATATTGGTAATTCTTCTATGCA
>JBCBHL010000635.1:0-2069 GCA_038525605.1 Bacteroidota bacterium | reverse complement strand
GAAAAAAATCTGTCAAGGAAAAAGATGTGCGGACAATCTACCGCATCGCCAGTTTGAAAGATCTGGAGAAGTTCGAATCCACCAGAAATAAAGAGATGAATACCCTGTACAAGACTAAAGAAATTGTGCAGGACATGGGACTCGAAATGAAACTTACGGATGTAGAGTATCAGGCTGATAACACCAAAGCCACTTTCTACTATTCCGCTGATGAAAGGGTGGATTTCAGAGAGCTGATCAAAGTACTGGCCAACGAGTTCAGGATTAGAATAGAAATGCGACAAATCAGTCTTAGGCAGGAAGCTGGCAGACTCGGTGGCATAGGTTCCTGCGGTCGCGAGCTTTGTTGTAGTACCTGGCTAACAGATTTCAAAAGCGTTTCAACTGCAGCGGCACGGTATCAAAAGCTATCCCTTAATCCCAGCAAGTTATCAGGGCAATGCGGTAGATTGAAATGCTGCCTTAATTATGAGCTGGATACTTATGTAGAAGCTTTAAAAGATATCCCGGAGATCGATAGACCATTGTTGACAGAAAAAGGGGAAGCACGTCTACAAAAGACTGATATTTTCAGACGAATTATGTGGTTTGGTTATGATGGTGAAAATACATGGCATCCGTTGGAGGTATCCAGGGTGGATGAAATCATAGCACTCAACAAGAAGAAAAAGAAGCCGGCAACACTTGCAGAAAACTCTCTTGATCTGGACAAAACAGATGGTGGCGGATTAAATAGCGACCTGGAAAGACTTGACAATAAGTATAAAAACAAGAGTGGTAGCAAGAACAAGCGAAGAAGGAAATCGAATAACAAGCGAAGAAATAACAGGAAAAACTCTCCACAAGGAAATGCGACAAATCAGAAGAGATCTCCGAAAAAACAGAAGAAGTAAGTTGTCAGCAGTGCTGGTTCTGATGATTTTTTTATCGGCCTGCGGCAGCAGTAAACAATTTGAAGCTTACAACACGATAGAAGCAAATAGCTGGCATGAAGAGGCAGTTCAGACTTTTTCCTTTGAAATTACGGAGCAACAGCAGCCATTGGATTTGTTTTTTACGATTAAAAATGGATTGGAATATCCGTATCACAATTTATATGTCAAGTATCGGCTGGTAAAAAAGGACGAGGACAAAGATCAGTTAGTAGCAGAAGACCTGATAGAGTTTATCTTGTTCAATCCTAAAACAGGCGAGCCGCTTGGTAGTGGAAGTAGCGGATGGTATGATCAGGAATTTCCCTTGAAAAAGTCTTTTCAGTTTGATGCGACTGGCCAGTATGAAATTCAATTTCAGCAATATATGAGAAAGGGTTCGTTGAACGATGTAGCGACAGTCGGATTTGCCTTTGATTCGCCAAAAGAGCAATAATTGTGTAGAGCAATTGCAACTAATGAACAGCAAGGCATTAGTGCGTTGAATACTGACTTAAGTTGAATAGGCGCTATGAAAAATTGATGATGATGATAAATCAATCAAAAATCTTTTGAGTAAATGAAACATTTGTTGATAGCCATAACATTTATTTTGATCTCGCTTGCCGCCAATGCACAAAATCGTGAAGACCTGATTGGTGATTGGGAGTTTAGAAAGTTTGTTAATTATCAATCAGCTAAGGAACGAAAGAAAATAACCTCTAAAAAAGAATGGAGTCCTAAAACTTTACAGCTGAAAGATGATGGCTCTTTCGCTTCTACCGAAATTTCATACACAGGTGAGAATGAGGAAAAAGGACAAGGCAAATGGTCAGAGAAGAACAACCAGTTGATGCTGGATTACTATTATAAAGATGGAAGTCTGCAATCAAAAGGAGAGCCAGTTTACATCGCTAAGATTAATAGGTAGAAGCTGGTATTAGTCTATTCATCAAATAGGAGTACTGAAAGCGTTCAGGATAGTAAGTGGGGTAAAACTTACGTAACTTTCAAAAAGAAAAATGACTCATCCTTCCCAAAGCTAAGCAATGATTTTTCATTAAAGTCCGCTGAATTTTTAGATTGCTTTAATAGAGGAACTGACTAAATCAACTGTGAGAAGAATATCTGGGTTTGCTATTTTGAGAAAAATGAATG
>JBCBHL010000634.1:0-2157 GCA_038525605.1 Bacteroidota bacterium | reverse complement strand
ATTTATCTGTGATAATGCAAAATAAGGTCGACTTACAACCCCTTTCCTGAACCACCATATACCGGTCAAACTTTTCATTAATACTTGTGTAAGAAAAAAGATGAAATTTGGAGTTTCCAACAATTTCCTGGAGATCAAAATCAGACTTGCCCGGATAAATAGTTTTCCCTATTAATGCAACTGTTTGTTCATCAGAAACGGTGTTTAACTCAAGTTCCTCCATATTATCAATATTGATTATGTCTGGAGTTTCTTTGGTGAATTGAGATTTTAAATCTGAAAGTTTTTCGCTGGAGTTCTGACATGAAAATAAGACCGATATCAGAGTTATAAACAATAGTTTTTTCATTGTAAAAATGTGGTGTAATGTAATTTCTTTTATTCTTCAATCTAAGGACGTTTTAACTTACGGAAATTCCCGAAAATCAAGAGTTTTTTCAGTTGCGTGTTATCAGGAGGAATGATTTTAATTATTGATGAACATCGGTCATTAGCCGAAAGGAAATAAACCAACCTTTCGTGTAAAAATGGAAGGTTTTGATATTCAGGTAGATAAAAGATTCCTAACTTGGAATGGTAAATTTTATACTAAATGAAATTCTTGGCTATGAAAAATATTGCTGTGTTATTATTGGTATTGTTGGCTGCTTGTCAGCAGACGCCAAAAGAGCCTGTAACAGTTATTCCCGATTGGGTACCCTATGACGAGTCTGCTGAGATTGCAGCGAACGCTGATCATGAGTCTGCCAGAATGAGATATAAACTGATTCAGTCCAAAGTCTCTGATAAAAACGAAACTTGGAAGAATCTAAAAGAGCAAGTATCCTCATTTTCGGCAAGTGATTATGAGGCCTTAAAGCCACTCATTCTTGAGCAGGATATTCCTACAATTCAATCACACATTCAATCCGGTAAGCTCACCTATGAGAATTTAACCCAATGGTATTTATATCGGATTGTACAGTTCGAAAACAACAAGGACCTTTATCTGAATGCAATTATTTCCATAAATCCCGACGCTGTAGCAACTGCCAAAAAATTGGATGAAAATAAATCTGATGGTGATCACCTGATCTACGGTATGCCTGTGTTACTAAAGGATAATGTGAATTTTGCTGGCTTGCCCACAACTGCTGGAGCTGTGGCTTTAAAAGATAATTTATCTGAAAACGATGCATTTATTGTCGAGAGAATAGAAGAGAAGGGAGGCATAATTCTCGGTAAAGTCAACCTGAGTGAATGGGCCAACTACCTGGCGAATGTCAACCCCAACGGTTACAGTGCTATCGGAGGTCAGACGCTTAACCCTTACGGACGAAAAATACACGACACAGGAGGTTCCAGTGCTGCAAGTGGAGTTTCAATGGCGGCAAATTATGCTGCAGCAGCTGTAGGAACGGAAACTTCAGGATCTATATTATCTCCATCAAGCTCTAATTCAATTGTTGGACTAAAACCTACAATCGGTCTGCTCAGCAGAAGCGGAATAGTGCCTATCTCCAGCACCTTAGATACTCCTGGACCGATGACCAGAAACGTTACGGATAATGCTATTTTACTTTCTGCTATGGCTGGAGAAGATGTAAATGATGTAGCTACGAAGGATAACCCCAAAGATATTGCATACTTTGAAAGCTTAAAATCAGGTTCTTTGGAAGGCCTACGTTTTGGCGTAATCAAGGATGAAGACGATAACTATTTAGGAAATCCATTATACAAAGCCAGTGTAGAGCAAATTGCTCAGGCAGGTGCAGAATTGGTTGAGGTGACTCCCGGTGCGATGAACTTCGAAGGGTTCGTAAACCTACTAAGTGCTGATATGAAAGTAGATCTGCCAGATTATTTGAGTAAGTACGGATCAGAAAAAGTTCCTTTTAAAACTGTGGCAGACGTAGCAGGATTTAACTTGCAGGATACTTCGATCAATATTCCCTACGGACAAGGAAGGTTCGATCATATTGAGGGAATGAATCTGTCAAAAGAAGAATTAATGGCACTAAGAGACAGCGTCAATAGCAGGGGGAAAGCCTTTTTTAAGCAATTGATGGATGGCAATGACCTTGATGGTGTTTTGTCTATCAATAACTGGAATGCCGGACAAGCAGCGGCAGCCAAATATCCCTGTCTGACTGTTCCGATGGGATATTATGAAACAGG
>JBCBHL010000633.1:0-2159 GCA_038525605.1 Bacteroidota bacterium | reverse complement strand
ATATTTCAAAATTCTGTGATGAGGTAGTGAAAGAGTTTGACGAAATTCCTGAAGTTCGACAGACAGATCTTTTGAAATATCTGCCAATAACCTGTTATTACTCATTGTAGAATCCACTTATAAAATAAACGCTATCACGTTTAATTTTATGTTGAAAATTGTATCTTTCAATCAAGATACTTCTATATAAAATTAATTTCTCCCTCATTACTAACCCGCCGTGATATCAATTATACGAGCACAATATTGGCGTGAAAAAATCAGGTTTAAAAAATTGATCTGTTAACTTTATGTGAAATAGCAGTGCAAATAAGGATTTGAAAAGTATGCACATCAAAATGGTGACTATTTATGTTTTCATTTGTCTGTAAAGTATGAAACTTTCTCTGATCACAATATTTTTTATTTTCCTTGCTACACATGCGATAGGTCAATTATCTGTTAAAAACCTGGAACTTAATTATGGCAAACATGCTGTTGGATATCAGCATCAGTTAAGATTCGACAGTAGCAGGTCTTATAATTTCATTCAGAAATCAACCGAAAAGATCGCCTACAGGCCTATGTCAATGAGTATCTGGTATCCTGCCTTAGATCCTGAAAGTGCTCCGGCTGATCATCTGAAAACCCTCAACTATATGGAGATATATAAAGCTGAGCAGGAATGGGAACAGTTACCTAACGAGCAGTTACTAAACTGGTTTGTCTATCCAAACACCCCAAAAAACAGAAGGGTATTGCAAGAACAATCTAGGGCATTGAAAAAACCTGACAGACAGCAGGGAGAATTTCCGGTTATCATCTATTCTCCGGGATATGAAGGCTCATCTGTGGAGAATTTTGCGCTTTGTGAGTTTTTGGCCAGTCACGGTTATGTGGTAGTGGCATTACCAAGCAGAGGCAGTGAAAATTTCTTTTTAAGTGGTGGCTCACAAGAAGATCTTGTAAATCAGGTAGCTGATATCGAATTCCTCCTCAAAATGGTAAATGGATGGAAAAACACTGATAAAAACAAAATCGCACTGATGGGTTTTAGCTTCGGAGGCATGTCCGATCAGTTAGCCCAAATGAAGAATGAATTCATCAAAGCGGTTGTAAGCATTGATGGCAGTGAGAGATACCAATATGAAAAATTGAAAAATTCACCTTTCTTCTCTATCGAAAAGGCTGATGTACCTTTCATTCATCTGGCTCAGAAAGATATTCCGGATGAAATTCTGAAATCTGATAATATTGATGCGAGTTTAAACACTGACTTCAAATTTTATGATGACCTGAAATACGCTGATGCTTATGCGCTGAAGTTGCATGACCTGACCCATTTCAACTTTACCACGCTAGGAGTTTTACTCAAAAACAGAGATCCGAGACAGGATAAAAGCGACGAAAAAATAATGGCATCTTATCAAATTGCCTCAGAGTACATTCTTCAATTTCTAAACGGCTACCTCAAGTCAAACGAGAAGTCTCTGAATTTCCTGAAAAATACTCCTGCCACGAATGGCTTTGATCCCAAATTGATTAGCAAAAAACATAAAACAGCCATTCAAAAGCCTGTTACCTTTGTAGATTTCAATGAATTAGCCAGCAAAAGTGGCTATGAGCAGATCGCCGGGGTATATGAGGATTTCAAGTCCAAAAATCCACAATTTCAAATCCGGGAAAGATCTTTGAATACCCTCGCGCTTCAATGGTTGTATAATTCAGATAAGCCGGATTATGGCATTAAAGTTCTGCACTTCGCCGTTTCACTTTTCCCCGGTAGCTCTAACCTTTTCGATAGTCTGGGAGAGGGATATCTGGTGATTGGGGATCAGGAGAATGCTCTTAAAAACTTCCGTAAAGCAGTGAGGCTGGACTCTGGCAACTTCAATTCTTCGGAAAGAATCAAGCAACTATCAAAAGCTAAAAAGTAGTTCCTGAAAAATACATTCAATACAATAGACATTATAAAGTTAAATTTTGCATTAATAAATTTTCGATGCTGTAACAGTCAAACTTTATAATTTTAAGAAATTATGAATTCATAATCACTGTTGTCCGGGAAAGATTTATGTCAAAAAACAGTTCTGATATGGCGTTTCGGAAATGAGCTGTAGCTTTTAGGCTTAAAATCTGCGCAAAGGCGGGCTGGCCTGCCAAAAAACCCGGCTGAGGTG
>JBCBHL010000632.1:0-2166 GCA_038525605.1 Bacteroidota bacterium | reverse complement strand
CAATTCTCGAAATTGACGGATCATCTGATGGTCAATTTTTGTATGTGGCATATCCTTGAAAAGAACCTCATACTTGGCAATAGCCGCACAAAGTTCCTCATACGTATAGGGTTTTAACAGGTAAGCAATTCCATTACTTTTAAATGCTTCAAGCAAATACTGATCATAGGCCGAGCAGAATATAATAGGACATCTGATTGTGATTTCTTTGAAGAGATCGAACGAGTTACCATCCAGTAATTCTATATCGGCCAAAATCACATCATACTGATCACTTTGCAATAAATATTCCTTTGCCTCAGAGATGGTACGTGTCCAATTAAATTTTAATTCATTTCCGAAATAGGCTTTCAGATGCTCAGACAACTTTTCAAAAGCAGGAATTTCATCTTCTAATATTAATATAGTCATGGATTTTAAAAAGATTTTAAGACACTATCAGTTCAATGAGTGGAATACATACCTGAAATTTGGATTCACTATCTGACACCTTCATTTCTTTATCAAAAAGAAGTGCATATCGTTCTTTTAAATTCTTCAACCCTGTTCCGAAGGATTCCCGACTTTCGGATATTTGATCCTTAGTATTTGTTACTGTTACTTGCTCATCCTCAATAGTGATAGTTGTTTGGATTGACTTTCCCGCCATCACTCGGTTGTGCTTCACCACATTTTCAATTAAAACCTGCAGGGCACCTACCGGTAAGTATTTATCAGCTTTCGGGAGTTGCCCCTTTACTTCAAACACATAGACCTTCCCAAATCGGGTTTCAATCAGGTAGAAATAATTTTTGATCATGGATAACTCTTCATTCAGAGAAACTACCTCCTGATCTTTGGTATTGATTAAATACCGATACAATGCAGAAAGGTGAGCGATGTACTTTTTAGCTTGCTCAGGATCGCTGGAAATTAATGCGTCAAGCGTGTTTAGGTTATTGAACAAAAAATGCGGGCTTAGTTGAGCCTGTAATAATTTGAGCTCCCCTTCTTTTTGCTTTTTTTCAGTTTGTGCCAGTTCGACTTTAGTTTCGTAGTATTTCTTAGCCAAAAGAATACCTAGCGGAAGACCAGCGCTGGAAGCGCTATTGTTGAGAGCTTTTATGATTAAATCATGGACAGGAGGATAAGTTTCCCACGGAATATGGTAGGCCCAATGCCATGTTGTAATCCTAAAAATTCCGAAGGCTGCTAAGACCAAAATGCCCTGCATAGAAAAAATGAAATAGTTCTCTTTTTTGATCAGAAAGTTGGGGATGAGCCACATAAAAAATATCAGTACGATAGAGAATGAGCTGATCAGTGAGGCAGGCACTCCTGCAAAGTACCCTTCTAGTGTAGGACTTGTGTTTACCTGAGAATAGCTAGAGCCATCAGGTCGAATAAAATTATAGGTGACTTGATGAAAATGAAATGTATGATCGTACAGTTCCACAAACATGAACGCTGCGAAATATATTATCAATAATAGATAATCCGACTTATTGAATTTTGTATTGATCATGCCATAAGATAAATAATCTTTTTGTCAGCCAGAACAATCCGAAAAAGTCCTGAATATAAACGACTCCAAAGGGCAAGTACCTTAAGAAGTTTCCATCCTATTCGAAGCGTCCGCTTCGAATGCTAACGATCTACCGTCCTGCTCTAAGGATCCACGTAGAATTCTTCGAATTCACAAGGTTTCTCTTTTCAGCAATCAGTCATTCAATTTAAAATTGGTAGATAACCATACATGTTGTAATTAATGTAAACAGAAGTAGCAAAATGGTTTTAAGTCTTCCTCTTTAGTAGGATAATCGCTCCTCCCGAAAAAAAATAAAAAAAGTCAGTTTACCTGGTTTACCTTTTCGTTTTTCTGCCACATTAATATGAAGGGTGATGAAAGCCATCATCGAATTTGTTATTGACCATAAATTTTAAAACTATGTCAAAACAAGATTATGAAAGCGTCATAGCCATTATCAAGGCTATTCCGGGAGAAGAGGTGAAAAAGCCCAATATTCCAGTCGACGCATTTCTGCAGGAGGCAGAAAACCTACAGCTTATTGCTGGCGAGGATCAGGTTCCTCTCACAGCAGTAGGATTGAAATGGGAGGAGCATGGTGCCACTCTTCCTGTAAAAACAGGGGCACTCAGGTACGCACAATCAGTGTGGATGACGCA
>JBCBHL010000631.1:0-2171 GCA_038525605.1 Bacteroidota bacterium | reverse complement strand
AAAAAATATAAGCTGTTCGACGAAGGACAGGGTGGCCTGGCCATTCTTAGATTTTCAGTTAAATTCGCTAATTTTTAGTGATTTTCGGCACAGCCTTGATCTTTTTGCCGGGGTGCCGGGCACTTCGTTTTTGGATCAAACCAAAAATGAACGAAAGTAAGAAGGACTGAAGGCTTATGATTAATCAGAAAGCCCTATCCATTATTGCATATGGAGTTGATCAGGTAAATCCGAAGTTCAAAGGATGAATAGTTGACAACATCACTTCCGTTTCAACAATTCCACTTAATTTTGACTCATGCCTACAAATCAGCAAATAAAAGTAGCAGTAGATGCGGTCGTTTTTGGATATAACTCCAAAACAGGTCTCCAGTTATTGCTGATTAGAAGGAACGTAGAACCTTTCAAAAACCAATGGGCTTTACCGGGTGGACTGGTTTTAAATGATGAATCACTGGAGGATGCTGTAGAACGCGAACTGAAAGAAGAAACAGGAATTTCCATCAATTACCTTGAGCAGCTTTATAGTTTTGGTGAACCCGGCCGTGATCCGCGAAATCGGGTCATTTCGATCACTTACTACGGTCTGGTGAAACCGGACGGCCTGAAACTGGAAGCAGATACTGACGCTGCTGAAGCTAAATGGTTTCTGTTTGATGACTTACCGGCACTGGCTTTCGACCATCAAAAAATCATCGATGTGGCCAGAACACGGCTGAAAAACAAATTCATCTATGAACCGCTTGGGTTCGAATTGCTCGATGAAAAATTCCCTTTTTCAGAACTGGAAAACCTCTATCAAATCGTCATTGGCAGATCAATCGACAGAAGAAACTTTAAGAAAAAAATCATGAAGTATGGTTTTTTGGAGGAAACAACCGAAAAACAAGTCCTGAAAGGTGCGGGAAGACGTGGCTTCCTGTATCGCTTCAACGAAGAAAAATACTTCGAACTCAAAGAAAAAGGAATCAATATCGAAATCTGAAAATCCGCTACAAGAAGTAAACCACTACCAACAAAACAAAGCCTACAATTGCCGATGCAGCATGAATAAAAGCAACAGGTTTTGGAATGGCGCTGGCCACTAACTCGCGATTCTTATCAAAGAAATCCTTGTAAAACATGAAGAAACCCACCGATGCTGCGATCAAAAAAAATATCAGTGATACCACACTCATATCCCGATTTTTGATCGATTCCAGGACTAAAAACACCAAAGAAGTTGCTGCAAACATGCCATGTGAAATAGCGACAGCTTTTAATGGTTTCTTGTTTTTGAAAACCTGGATGATCATGGTCAATCCGATCGAAGCTGCTATAGCAAAAGTAATTATTGTAACAATCATAAATAAGTTCAGCGTGTATTGGCCGCAATCTTATTGATAATAGAATGCCAGAGCAATATTACTAACCTTCATCCCCTCGTTACCCCAAATTAATGTAGGTGTGTGTCTCCAGCACTGCTAAATCACACAGATTTATTATCAAATAATGTAATTTTTACGCAAATTATTTTGAGCTTTCAAAAATGATTGTATATTTGCGTATATATAACGCAAATTAAAATGAAAACAGGAGTCATCATTGCCAGGTTTCAGACACCTTATCTGCACGAGGGACACATCAGTCTAATCGATCAGGTCAAGGCCAAACACAATAAACTGATCATCGTATTGGGTATTCCTCCGGTAATAGGTACCCGAAGAAACCCTTACGACTATCACACACGTGAAAAAATGATCAAAAGCGTATACAGCGACCTGATCATTCTGCCGTTAAGTGATCAATTGCGAGATGATAAATGGTCTGAAGCTTTGGACAGTCTGCTAACTTCTGTTTTTCCCAATGAGCAGTTTAAGTTGTATGGTAGCAGAGATAGTTTTATCCCTTATTACGAAGGAAAAAATGAAACTGAAGAGCTGCCGGAAAAGGGAGATTACAATGCAACAGCATTGAGAGAATCCCTCTCCGATATGGTATATGACTCAAAGGAATTCAGAGCCGGAATATTATACGCCTACTACAATCAGTATAAAAAGGTATATGCTACCGTTGACATGGCTGTATTTCGAAATGATAAAAGTGAGATTCTTTTGGGAAAGAAACCCACAAATCATAAATGGCGATTGATCGGCGGTTTTTCAGATCCTGAAGATGACAGTTTCGAAGAG
>JBCBHL010000630.1:0-2181 GCA_038525605.1 Bacteroidota bacterium | reverse complement strand
TGTATGAGTCTGCTTTAAATAAGTTGTGCGATTGTAGCAAATTTTCACCTTTAAAACCATCATTAGCTGAGTCCCTGTATAATTCGGCGAAGCTTGTAGTAAATATTAAAGGGCTACTAAAGTTTTTCAGCGACTGAGAAAGTAAACTATCTGCTACTTCATCCTTGAGAGTTCTAAATCTAAGGTCTAATACAGTTAGTTTAGGTTTAGCTTTACCAACTCTACCAATGATACTTGAAAGTTGCGCCCGATCAAAAGACCTGATATTTATCACATAAAATTCCGAGTCATTAGAAAATGCAGATTTTCCACAATTGGAAAGTAAGCTACAAGCCAGTATGATTAAAAGTAAGGTCAGCGTTCTCATAATTAGTAGAATGAAAGGAGCATGATACTCCTTTCTGTTAAATAATCTTAATTTTTATCTCTCTGCTCCATTAGAACCATTGTTTACGGCTTCTCTGTAGCTTAAAGGTTCATCGTTAGCTTTTTCCCATTCATAGATGAAAGCTTTCTTTAAAACATCCCAAAACGATTGCTCGCCACCCGTAATCAATTTGGTTTTTTGATCTTTAAGACAAGTAACTTTTTGTGACTTTTCAAACTCAAAAATAGACTTTTTCCTTTTCATGAATAATTTAATTTAAAATACTGCCCTACTTTGGTATCGGGAGTGTTCGGGTCGATCTTTTCTCCCTTCAAATGCTAGCTAACTTGAAAATACGTGAATGCTAATCTATTTGACTAGTTGATCACATGTGCCAAAATTACATTGCCTAAAGTTTCCTTTTTTGCAACTTAAACCGTCTAAGAGCATTGTCTTTTGTGTAGACAGATTCAGTTAAATTTGATGAGGCAGGTTGCCTGCCTGAGATTTTTAACTAAAAACATAAACACAATGAAAAAGAAAGTACTAATAATCGCTACCGTATTATTGCTTGGATTTACCACTGCCTGTCAGGACGAATATTCTGAAATAAGCAAAGAAGATGTCACAGAAGTAAAAAGTGAAACAGGTGATGAAGAACAGGAAGATGTCGTTCCCGGTGAACGTAAGCCAAGTGGGTCTGGTAATGATTAGCAAATGCTAATAACTGTCGTTTTTTAGAGAAATTCTCTTTTAAATAATCTTTATTTTTCAATACCTTACGAGTAATATATTACATGATAAACTAATCTCGTAGGGTGTTGAAAGCTTATTTCTTATTCTTTCTTGCTTTAATTATTGCCATTAATACCTATGCTAATAACCTTGATAAAGCAAGACAATTAATCAATCAAAAACAATACGATTCTGCTATTGCTATTAATAATTTGGTAATTGCCAGGTCCACAAATGACTTTGAAATAGCAGAGGCTCATTTTTCTTCTGGCTACTGCTACAAAAATTAAACGAACCAGTATCTGCGGTTGAGGAGTATTTAAAATCATTGGAATACTACCGAGATGATATATACAGATCAAGTGCTTATAATAACCTGGCAAATCTTTTTACAACAGCTCAGCTTTATAATGAGGCAATATTACTATTTGATAAAGCTTTGGAACTAGAAACTGACTCAATTTATCTAGCAAAGCTATTTTTAAACAAAGCAGTTGCTCATAAAAAAGTAAAGCAATACGATAAAGCGAGGATTGATATTCAAAATGCCTTAGCAATTGCAAACCAGCTAAACGACGCAAATCTGAAATTTAGGTCCGCAAATCAGATGGGATTGTTAGCGATGGAAACACAGCACTATGATGAAGCATTGCTACATTTCAACAATGCCAATAAACTTCATTTCAGCAAAAAGACTTACGTGAATCTAGGATTGACATACAGTTTGAAAGAACAGCAAGAAGAGGCTATCACACAATATCAAAAGGCCATTGGCTATACCAACAGAACAGCTACAAAGTTTAAAGCCTATCAGTATTTAGGGAATCTTTATTATAAAGGCGATCAGTATGAATTGGCAAAGAATAACTATTTACATGCAAAAGCTATTTATCCAGAATTAACAAATCCGGATGTAGAAGCGATCACATTGTACAAAACTTTAGGAAACTGCTATGGGAAACTTGATTTAAATGACTTGGCAATTGAATCATTAAATTTTTCTTTCGATTTAATGAAGGAATACAATCAAGTAAGAGATGTGTTAGCAGTTAAATTTACTCAACTGGCATTCATCAAGA
>JBCBHL010000629.1:0-2187 GCA_038525605.1 Bacteroidota bacterium | reverse complement strand
CATTTATGTTGAGAAAGCATAGCACAGCTATGGTGATTCAACATAAATGTCTGAATATTTGCTATTTAAGCTCTCATAACGAATTCTATTGCATAAACCGAGTTTAAAATAATTTCTAAGAGCTAGAACGAGGCATCAGGGATAAAATGTTTCAGACAAAATCACCTTTATTTTTACTGATGCGCGGTTTTTTAATAGTTTTTAGTCATTGGTTACTCTGGAATTGAGGCGTAAATCATTGATACTAAAAGTGTTAATTTATTGTATAAAATGGTAATTTTTTTGTGAAAAAAAGTTTTTGATGCATGGATATTTTTAGGCGGAGAGGGGATTTACCCGTCATATTTCCAAACCACCCCAAGTCTGTCGGAGAAGATCTGGTATGATGGGATAAGAACAGATATGGATGCATTTGACGGTTAGGTCTTTTTAAGGAAGTCAGAGACAAGGTTTTTGTGAAATTCCTCCGATTCGGTATCGTTCGTCTGATCGAACAGCAGGCTCAGGTTTTTCTTGAAGCATCTATTTCAGATCGGTTGGGTTTTACTTTGAGATATGCTTTGTTGAGCGATTTGCGGGGTTTCAGTAGGTTAATTTTCATGGTGCCTTTTCAGCAAGCCCTAAGTAAGTATATCAGGAGAATTTGACTAAGAACGAAGTACGGTGGAGTATAGATGTAATAAAAATTAGTAGTTAAGTTATTGACTTATCAGAGGTTTTTATAATCCAGATCAAAGCCTCCGAAGGATCTTGATGAGACACTGGCAGGGAAAGAATTCTTCAAGAGATCAATTTTTAACTCCCCGATAGCCGGAATAAGGTTTTCTGATATCAACTCCTTTTCTATATACATTGAATCTGTCTGCTATTCTTGCGTGATTTTCGTGATATGCCCAACAACCTCCTCTGTAACCGTACACCAAATCTTTTTCCTTTGCATAGTACCAATCCTGGTTATCAGATTTTCCTTCTTCTGTAATTGTTCCATCACCAATACTGCCTTTATAATTTCGACTTTCATAGCTTCCAACAGGAATGACGGGCTCTCTTAAATTTCCGCTTAAGTCTAGCGTTCCAAAATAACCACTACCAGCCATCACGCGATTCGGACTTTTCTTTCCTTTGGAATGTATACCGGTTGCCAACGGTCCTCGATAGTCCAATTCATTAGATAAAACCCTGCATCCAATATATGATTGATCACTTCCATTTTTAGCACATACATCATTGAAGTTGCTGAATCCTAAATAATTAACATGAATGTTGCCGTCAACGCAATACTGGCCATCACCACATTTATGAATCTTTTTATCTAAAAAGTACTCATTTTCAATTTCACCACCACCCCATGCAAATTCCCTGAATCTTGGTTTTTCAAATCCTCTTGCGGATTTTTCAAATTCCAGTTCGGTCATTATTCTCATTCCTGCCCAATCAGAATAAGCTAAACAGTCATTCCAAGATAAAAAACTACAAGCCTGATTAGGTTTTGTTGTTACATATTTACCATTTTTTATACCAATAAAGTTGCCATAATTTTTTCTTGTTTCTCCCTGAAAAGTGATTGTTATATCAATGCGTTGCTCGGCTTGTTCCTGACTCAAAGAGTTTAGAAAATCGCAATATTGTTGCTCTGTTAGTTCGTACCGCATTTGATAAAAACTTTGATAACCTTTCGGAAAAGAATTTGGTATTTTCCCTTGTTTAATACCAGAATAGGTATTGACACCCGCAATTTCTGCATCCTTTACATTTAGGCAACCTACGCAATCACCAAGAACTATTTCACTTTCAGATTTTATCTCAAAAGCGCCGTTAAATTGACCATTTATCCCTGATTTAAAAAAGGCATTAAGTGGCGCGCCTAAGGAGCCTCTGCTTGTACTTTTCGTGTTCCTGTAATCATAGGATTTGGTACTACCTAAAATAAAATCGCCTTGAGGTATATAGACCATTTCGAGACAATATGGCTCTATTTTTGGATAATTTTCTTTGAATCTTATTTGTATTTCAATACTGTTTTTACCGCTTTTGTTTTTTGAGGGTATTAAGTAAAACCCTCTGGAATCACTGGTTTTTTTTGATATGAAAAAATCATTGCCAAGTGCTATTTTGTCTATTTCCAGGCTATGATTTTGCGACTTAAAAAATACATATAAGGCACTGTGATTTGAACTATCATTCCAA
>JBCBHL010000628.1:0-2279 GCA_038525605.1 Bacteroidota bacterium | reverse complement strand
ATTCAATAAAAAGCAGTCGCCTTACTTATTAGGTCATCTGTATTTTACTGAACAAATCAGGGAGCTGAAAGCTTCTATTAGCAGAGACAATATTGACACTACCCAACTGATTAATGTTCCAGATTATCCATATTTTAAGTTTTACTCTACCCTGATCAAACGTAACTCTACAGACGACATCAAAGTGAAATTTGAGAATAAATCTGATTATGAATTAGTGATTTTCAGTCTGAGAAAAGCAGGTCCCTTTAGTTCGAGTGTAAAATCAAAGTCAGAGAAAATAATCTACCTATCTGTCAATGATTTGTTTAATATCTACGCTGGTAATTCATGGCTGGCCAATTTAGATGCTTCTGATACAACCGTTAACCAATCAACAGAAAGTAAGCTGAAACTGAATAATGGTCTGTTTTTGGATATTGACGAACCTGCTAAAGCCTTGTTTGATCAATATTACAAAATAGGCAATAAAAAAGTTCATCATTTCAATTTAGACATGTTCAAAGATGACAGTATCTCAGATTCTCAGGAAATGTTTCAACGTGTAGTCGCTTTTAATGCATCCAGTTACATCCTTTCTTCCGATTCTGTCAAAATGGATTCCTTGTTAGTAACAATTTCAGATGCTCCTATTGATAGCATGATCCAAATGACACCTTATGTTCATTTCCTAAAGTAACCTTGAGCGCATTCTGCCAGCATTCGTTTATCTTTGATGCCTCATGAAGTACCATTCTCCATTTTCTGTATTTAAAAGTCTTGGAATTGAGGCCAGCGAGATAACCCCCGACCAATTAAAAACACTGGAAAAAAGACTTTTGCTGGAACTTGATTTATCAGGTGAGATCAGTTTGAAGGCAGGCGATAGTCAATTGACCAAGAATGACATTCTCAACCTCTTCCAGGAAATTTCACAGGATAACAACCTGAATCATCATCAAAAGATTGCAGAAAACAAGCAGCTACTTTCATTTTTGCAGGCTGGTCGCTATGACGAGCAAAAGGCATTTTACAATAAAGATATTCTCTATGAAAAAGATGTAGACTCATTCAAAAGATTTATTTCTCCTTATCTGACGGAGGTCATGAAAAAAGAGATCAACCTGCAATTCAACAGAAGAAATTTCAGGAAGGCATTTAAGATACTGGAACTTTCCGATTTGCTAACAGAATCCGACAAAAGCATGGCTTTTGATAAACTGGCGGGGTCTATCAATCAACTCATTCGCATTATTGGTCAGTTCTCACGAGAGGAATTGCCTTTGGACAAAAAGAATTACGCTTTTTTGATGCATGATCACTTTATCAGCTTTATCAATCAACTGCCTGCCGAATTCAACAATTCGAGAGAAAAACTTGCCATCAACTTAAACAATTTGGGTGCTCACTATCAAAAAAAGGAGCTGAAGTTCGTTTACATGGTCTTTATGGCCCTCAGGCAACTGAATTGTAGCGAATCGATGAAAAAGACCATCGTCGATAACAGCATCATTCTTTCCAATAATTATAGACACAGTAGTGATACTACAGAAGAAAAATCCTCAGGCTATGGTTGTTTCTCCTATGTAGGCATTATCGTGTTGTTGGTGGTACTCGCCAGAGCTTGCGGGAGTGATGGTTTTAATTCGAGCTCCTCTTCCTATAACAATAACAATTATTTCAAAAGTAGCAATTACAAGGATTTACAAAAAATTATAGAGAATAACTCATCGATCTACAGTAAAAAGCTTGAGCATATTTATTTTACTTCTCAGGTTATCACTTATTACTCGAACCAAAAAAACAAGCAGGACAGTTCTTTCGCACCTTTTTCTGTGCCTGAAAACCCTTACGATTCCTATTACTCTTCACTGCAGGACCGAGAAGGTAACGGTGATTCTGTTTTAATCAATAATCAATCAGATTATGACCTGATTGTTTTTGCTTTTTCTGCCAAAGGTAAATATACGATTGGTGTGCCATCGAAGACATCAACAAAAGTAATACTAATGGATAAGGATGAAGTGAATTTATACATCGGTGAAAGCTGGGATAGTACTTTCACTGCTTTCGGTAAACAAAATAGGTCACAAATAAGTCAGGTATTTTTCAATGGAGTGTTTAGCAAAAAGTCTCCGATGACAATCAGTCAGCTGAGGAGATATTATCAATACCGTTCTCCTTACGCAATTACAGAAACAAAGCAGTCGGACGCAATAGAAATGGAAGAGGTAATTGTAACACCGGACATTTCAGAGGAAGAATCAGTTTCGGATAATGTTCAGCAAGACAAGAAAGGT
>JBCBHL010000627.1:0-2327 GCA_038525605.1 Bacteroidota bacterium | reverse complement strand
CGATTAAGATGGGAGCAGGTCAGAGATTTCCTGAAAAGTCATGGGCTGGATATATTCATCAATGATTCCAGAAAGTTTAAACCCTCGGCAATCGCAGTGAATCCGGTAGACAAAAACTACTATGTTTTATCAACTACCGGAAAATCATTGCTGGTATTCAACAGAAATGGTGAATTAGTACTATATTATACTGTTCCAAGAAAAATTCTGGAACAACCGGAAGGTATTTGCTTCGATAACAATGGAGATATGTACCTTAGTAGTGAAGGTGTTGATGAAGAACCGAGAGTTGTAAAGTTTAAAATGAAGAGCTTGTAATATGAGGAAATTTTTACTTTTTCTAATACTGGTAATTGGAAGCTATGTGGCTTTTTCCCAGGAAACGAAGGTATTTTTGATTGGTGACGCAGGGGAACCGAAATTCCCTGAGGATAAGAACCTCGCATATCTTTCAGAACAACTAAAAGGCGCAAGCCAGAATGATATCGTGTTTTTTCTTGGGGACAACATTTACCCAAAAGGTTTGCCTGATGAAGAAAATCCTCTCAGAGCGGAGATGGAAGAGAAATTGAAAGCCCAACTGGATGTTATGAAGGGCTTCAAAGGAAAGAGCTACATCATTCCCGGCAATCACGATTGGGCAAAAAGCAAAAAAGAAGGCTGGCAAAGAGTACTGAATCAGGAAAAGTTTGTTGAAAATTACCTGGGCAGA
This sequence comes from Bacteroidota bacterium, assembly GCA_038525605.1. Taxonomy (GTDB): domain Bacteria; phylum Bacteroidota; class Bacteroidia; order Cytophagales; family Cyclobacteriaceae; genus JANSWY01. Next base: position 1,615 of record JBCBHL010000627.1, on the reverse strand, counting down.
GAAGACGCCTTTCTCCCATCGGGGGGATGTCCCGGACCTGTAGAGTTGAATATCAGCGAGACACTTACCATAGTAGTATTAGACATACAATATCTGCTGCACAACTGGGACAAACCAGATGAAGAAAGTCAGTGTGAGGCAACTTCTTCTACAGACTTGCTGCTACAACTGGATGACATTGTTGAACGCAATAAAACAAAGCATATTCTGGTGATTGCACATCACCCAATGTATACTTATGGAGTGCACGGTGGTTCCAGTACTTTTAAGGATCATCTGTTTCCACTGACTCAGGCCAATGACAATCTATACATTCCACTTCCTGTAATCGGTAGCATTTACCCAATCTACCGAAAATACATCGGTAGCGTTCAGGATGTCACTCACCCGAAAGTAAAAGCGATCAGGAAAAGAATGATTGAGCTGCTAAATAAGGCGGAAAATGTAGTTTATGCCAGCGGGCATGAGCATTCCCTGGAGTATATCGAAAGAGATGGAGTGCATTTTATCGTTAGTGGTTCAGGTTCTAAAACTACGCTGGTCAAAGAAGGAAAATATACCAAATTTGCAAAGGAGGCAAGGGGTTTCGCTGCAGTCAATTTCGAGCCTGCCGGAAAAGCCGATATTCAGTTTTGGGATGGCGATACAGGTACTGAGATATACAGTAGCGAATTGTATAATAAAAAGATATCTACTGACAACGATAAGCTGGAGAATAGACCTGATTTCAAAAATAAAACTATCAGAGCTGCTGCCAGCCAGGGTTATAAGGCAGGAGGCTTTAAGAAATTTTTGATGGGTACCAACTACCGAGATGTCTGGGAGCAGGAGATTGAAGTTCCTGTCTTTGATGTGCTTTCGGAAAGAGGTGGTCTGGAAATTCTGAAAAAAGGAGGAGGCATGCAGACTAAATCTCTGAGAATGGAAGCCGGAAATGAGAAACAATATGTGCTGAGGTCGATCGAAAAGTATGCAGAAAATGCTATCCCTGCTGCTATCAGAAAGACATTTGCTGCAGATCTAGTACAGGATCAGATCTCTGCGTCGCATCCATATGGAGCCCTGGTGGTTCCTTTCCTGGCAGATGCTGTTGGAATATTTCATACCAACCCGCAAGCTGTTTACATTCCTGAGGATCCTCAGTTTGGTCCTTTTACCAATACTTTTGCAGGTTTAATGGCTATTTATGAAGAAAGGCCTAACAACGCTGCAGCTACCGATCCGTTTTTTGGCGCAGGAGAAAAAGTGAAAAGTACATTCGATGTGCTCGAAGACCTAAGAGACGATAATGACAACAGAGTAGATGATAATTTTGTAGTCCGAAACAGATTGTTCGATATGTGGATTGGCGACTGGGACAGACATGATGATCAGTGGAGGTGGGTAAGATACGATGATCCTGATGGGAAAGGGCATCTTTATAAGCCCATTCCGAGAGACAGAGATCAGGCATTTTTTATAAATGAAGGGTTTATTCCTAAAATAGCATCCCGTAAATGGGCTTTACCTAAAGTAGAAGGGTTTAATGAACAGGTGAGATGGGCACCCGGCTTGAGTAACAATGCAAGGTTCTTTGACCGCTCATTTACAACTGAAGCAGATTGGTCAGACTGGC
>JBCBHL010000626.1:0-2338 GCA_038525605.1 Bacteroidota bacterium | reverse complement strand
GATTTTCCACCCATTTTTCTCGCATCTGATCAAGGTCTGATTGAAGCGTAATTTGAACCTTACTTGATACATCACTATCAACCTCATAATGCCATATATCCGCTCCTAGTTGATAAACGATACTGCCCTCCCATATTTTTGCATATCTTATATCAAATCCTTTGTGTTCTGTATGTTGTTTTAAGTCTTTTCCGTTGACATCCATAGACCAGATATTCATAGTGCCGTCTCTGTCCGTAATGAAATAAACTCTCCCATCGTGGTATAGCGGATGATGACTCCCTCCACTGAAATCATTTGTCAATTTGATGGCTTCATCTTCTCCATCTGTATACTTCCAAATCTGTCTGGCAGTACCTCCTTTATATCTTTTTGTTACATTTCGGTGAAAAGCGGGCCTGACAAAAAACACAGTTTTGCCGTTCTCATCAAACGAACCCTCACTGGCCTGACTCAAGGGGATTCGCTTCTTTTCGCCGGATTGCAGATCAATCGTCACTAACTGTCTGTCCGGTAATGTGGAATATGCCCTGGTATCATATAGAATTTTTCCGTCAGGTGTCCAGCCATTCGCTTGTGAATTATCTCTTTCATAAGTCCATCTGGTGGGTATACCTCCATTGAAAGGAATTGTATATATCTCTGCAGGACCTTCATAATTTGCCGTGTAAGCAATTGTTTTCCCATCTGGAGAAATTGCAGGATAGAGCTCTTCCTCTGCATGAGTAGTAATTCTACGGGCTAACCCTCCTTTTAAGGAAACTGTCCACAAATCTCCTTCTGCAACAAATACTATTTGATCTTTGTGAACATCGGGGAATCGGTAATATCCTTCAAAGCCCTGTGCCATACTATCAATAACTGATAATTGCATCAGAAATAATGCTGCTAAAACACAGATCGGAATTTTATTGTGATTGGAGTACATCATGATTCATTTATAGTTTCAATATGGGGATTTCATTTCAGGTTTGGGAACTTACCTTCATCAAAAATATCGGATTAATCTCTCAGTCGGTACGGTCATCTGAAATTTTACATAGCTGGTAATGAGTTACTTCTGCCAGAATCGGCTTTTTAGCTAACTCTTGAATAATTCAATTTCATCTTTATTATATTGAAGTATGAATTGCCCTAATTGCCATACTCTCGTCGAACCTGGTCAGATTAATATTCAAACTGATCTTGCGAAGTGTCAGAATTGTCATCATGTTTTCAAGGTTTCGGAAGTCATAGCGTCAGAATCAAAGATGCAAAAGGAGGAGAATATTATGGATTTTGATCTTAACGATCCACCTAAAGGAACGTGGTTCAGGTATGAAATGAATAATCTCATTGTTGGTGCCTCCACCCGATCTGCAGCAGCTTTTTTCCTGGTTCCTTTTATGATTATCTGGTCCGGCGGTTCACTTGGTGGAATTTATGGGACTCAAATTCTCAACGATGAGTTTGACATAGTTTTGTCTCTGTTTGGACTACCATTTCTTGTCGGATCGATTTTGTTTTGGGGCATTACCCTAATGACAATTGCCGGAAAAACAGAAGTAACTCTGAATAGATACGATGGAAGGGTTTTTACAGGGATTGGTAAGATCGGTATTACAAAAAAGTTTGACTGGGAAGAAATAGAGGGCGTTTCCATGACAACTACCAGAGGACGCAATGGCAAAGATGTTAAGACCATATGCCTTGAAGCACCGAAAGACATTAAATTCGGTTCGGCTTTAAAAAAAGACAGGAAGTACTACTTGTACCAGGCCGTAAAAAGTGTCTATAAGAAGGTCAGTTTTGGCAATAGTATATAGTCCCTGATCATAAATACTATTCTTTGTAGCGACATCTGAATTTAAAGAAATCCCCTGCCACTCACCGGCAGCAAGAGATTATCTGTCATCATAGTTCTTCTTAGCTCACAAAACCGTAATGTTAGCAAATTCAGTAAAAGATTCTCTCCCATCAGATAGTATAAACCATTACTGAATTTTTCATATCAGAGGCCATCATCTACTCATTGAAAAACAAAAGAGACTGAATTGCCGAAATTGTGCTTTAAGACTCTGCTGAAACAGTAAAGGAGTACTCTAATGAATACTCCTTTTTGTTTTTAAACTGTCTATATTCATCGCGTCTATTTACACGATATATTTATAAGTATCGTAAAACAGGATTTGTAACCCTGGTTTCTCAAAAAAAATATAAAAACAGAATAGTTTTTTTCCACTGACTGTAAGGTTGATTATCTTACCAATGGTTTGTGCGAGTTTTTATCGATTGATCGGATTTATTTTGAGAAACCAGGGTTACAAATCCTGTTTTACGATACTTATAAATATATCGT
>JBCBHL010000625.1:0-2354 GCA_038525605.1 Bacteroidota bacterium | reverse complement strand
CAGGGATTAGTAGATATGTTTGACGATCTTGATGGAAGTATGAAGGAAAAGCAGCTACTAATCCCTGCGATGACCATGTTGGGGACAATGGATTAGATAAATAATCATTTAATCTGGCGATAGGATCAATCTTCATTTTTCAAATCTGTATAGTGCCCAAATATGGCACGTGCCTATGAACTTAATTAATATCTAATAAAACATTGGATTTGCAGAACGGTTTCAGGTAGCTACTTAAAAGCATGCGATACATCATTTATCGTCGGTTTTAGCTTCTAAAAGATTATTCAATGCAAATTTGGCCAACTCAATATTGCCTAATGTAGATTCCGGATTAAAAATTACATCTGTTAGTATTTCTTTTGCCTCAGATTTCTTCTCTTCGTTTGCAAGAAATAGTGCTTTATTGATCAATAATGTTCCACTGGTTTGTACATCGCAATCAAGCTTCAATCCAGTTTCAATGGCCGCTAACCTCTGTTCACCTGCTAAAAAGTTAGCATACTCTTTCCAACCTGGCGCAAAGTCAGGAAAAGTCGAGACCAATACTTTTGTCATTTCTTCTCTTTCAGTATCAGAAAGTAAGGATTCAAGCGACACATACATTTTATAGAGTCCAGGCTTGAACTTACCCATTTTCTCACCAGTCAAAGTGTATAAGGCAACCTTTGAAGTAAAAAATCCTTTGGGAGCCAGGCTATCTGTTAACTTATAATACTTTAAAGCGTTTACATAGTCATCCTGGAGCAAATATGAATAAGCCAAATCATACACAGGATATGGCCATTCTGGAGAATGCTGAATTGCTTCACTAAATTTTGCAAATGCCCGGTCATAGTCTCCTGCAGAAGCATACCTTCGTCCCTCCTCATGAGCAACTATTGCTTCCTGAGAAATGTTGCCGGCTCCAATAATGGTGTAATTAAAGGAACCATTTGACTTAGATAATTCCTCTTTGGTTATCCTATTTCCTACAGAATCTGTGAATGCAAGTGCATCACCGGTCAAGTTATTCTGCGTTTTAGAACAGCCTAACAAAGTAATAAAGAACATCAATCGAATTACATATTTATACATCATACTAGTCATAACGTCCAGCTATCATCTAATAGCAGAACTTTTCATATTTCTATAAAAGTATCTCATCGCGTCAGCCTTTGCAAATCGCACTTTAAGCTTATGGATGAAAGTATCTGTTATACTGTTTTTTAGATTAATCAATTCTCCAATTCAGTTTTCGAGATACCACAAAAGGAGTACCCGCTATTACCATACTTCTGCTGTATAAACAAACAAGGTGCAATGGTCAATTTTGTATTGTAATCAAAAGTTAAATCAGTAGTTGCTGTTAGCATTGATCGCAAAGGCGATACCCGAAAAGCCTCTTTTAAATAGAGTAGGGAGAAAAAGAAAATCATGGAAAATTTATCTATTAATTGGAATTTTGATTCAAAGTTGTCATTTGACCTGGGCTCAGTTTTTGGTAATGAAAAGCTAAACCTTGTTGTTTCCTTTAGGTTGTTACCATCTAGAGATTGTATTATTAGTGCAGTTGGCACTAAAGCTGATGGATCTGTCATTCATTTAAACGGTTTGTCCTCAAAATTTGAAAATAATACGGATTTATTTCTTAAAAACGAGCAGATGTCTATTCTTGCAAATTTACAAACTGATGAAGATAATAACATCATCGGCGGGCAATCTTCTGGCTTTGTTGTAAACGGTGGATGGACAGGGTACTGGTGGACAGAAAATGTAACAACTTTCTAAATAATTTGGGTATTCCTTTCTTGTAAATCCTAGAAAGGAATATCCTACAAAGACACTTTTACTCAAGTGTGTCCTAGCATAATACTTTATTACCATGTATTAAAATTATTCCAATCGTACAAAAATCAGAAATTGACATTTTTCAACTTTGATGTGTCAGCATTAACTCTTAAGTTAAGCATAACCTCCAGCAATCGTCTGTAAGCAGGACTTTTCAAATTTCTATAAAAGTTTCTCATTGCGTCAGCCTCTGCAAATCGTACTTTAAGCTTGTTGCTTGTTAGCTAATTATTTAGATGACTCATAATTTCTTGATTTCGACTTTGTAAATTGTCCCATTTCATGTTTGTCGTAGGCTTCTTGAAATTCTTGTATGCTAGAGACATTTGGCGAGCTGCTTCTTTATAAGATACTCTTCCAGTTGCTGTACCCAAGCCAGGGCATAAAACAGATTCAATTCTAATCTTCTCAGTTTTGTTGTGGTTCGAAACAGCCCTAAGCATAGCAAACATCGCGTTGTAGACATTGTCAGTGTCGGAAATATCGGTTGGCACTATCATTGTTGGAGTATGTGCTAAGAATGG
>JBCBHL010000624.1:0-2388 GCA_038525605.1 Bacteroidota bacterium | reverse complement strand
GCCAATGGTCAGAAAATCGATACAAGCAGAGAATCAGTTGTAGATCGAATGGTGAACGATGCAACAATTCAAAGACAGTCTTTTTCAAAGAGCGTATCAAAATTCAATCATTCTCAGAATACACCAATACAATTACTGGCACTTGATACTGAAATTGATAAATCTAAATTGAATGTGATAGGAGAAAATCATCCTGAAACAGACGCCAGATTAAAAGATGAAAAGCTATTTGCTTTGGCCAAGTTTGGCAGGCACTACAAATATTGGCGGGAAGCCTCATTTAATATAAAAGCCAATGGCAAAATAAAGCGGAATTCACTGGGAAGAAAAGCTATTCATTTCGGTGATGATTACGTGCTCCGCTTCTATTATGAAATTGCAAATTTCATGGGGTTTGTTGGCCTGGATATGATGTATAAAAATGATCCGATCAAAAAATTTAAAGATACAATCAAATATATTGAGGAAATGAAGACTGCCTGGAGAAATTTGATGATATCAGCAAACCCTGTTTCTTATGGTTTGCAAAATTGGGATGATCAACGTGACCTGATTAGGATAGCAATTGAATTGAAAACCAATATGAGTAAAGGATATGATGAGCTGGAGGGTCAGGCATGGATAGTTCGTCATAATACATTAAAATATGAATTTCTTAATCTGTGTAAGCAACGAATTAATCAGTCTAATGCCAATGTCCTGAATGATCAGCTTAAGCAACGGATTGTGGCTTTGGAATATTATGCGCCAGATGCTACGGATGAAGACATGGCACGACTGAGGAGTCAGGCAAGAAATATCTTAAAAGATGAAAGGTCTTATCATATGGACCGTGTTGCAAGGCAGTTCTCAGACAAAAAAGGAATTTGGAAAATAGGAGATGCCCATGTTACTGACATTGTCAATTATGAAAATCAAAATAACGTGAATGCCCGGCCGTATAATTTAATCAGTAAAGACAGGTACAATGTTCTGATAAACAACTGGCGAAACAGACCCTATGCAGGAACGAAAAAATTCATTTTAAACTCGAGGTATAAACTTTCACCGATTTAAACAGATGAGAAGATTTGTTGAAATACTTAGTTTCGCACTGATATTGGTGGCTCATGTGGTTGGTTAGTTTAAGGTATTTGGGATATTAGAATATCTACTTATTTGTTCAATTCAATACTCTTATAACAGGTTTTTCAAGGTTGCTAATCGGGTATCATCTTAGGAACCCGGAGATTGTGTCTGGCAAGGATACGGTTTTGTCCGTTGATGAATCGCTCTTCTATTTATAATTGTCCCTTTCAAAGACTAGTTGATCGAAAATGGTAAGCAGTACTGATACAATTTCACTATTTTGTATTGTCATTTACCATTTTATCTTACTAAACTTACAATCATCTGCTACAGTATCAAAAAAGGAATGTAGGTAACATTGGTTATGTTGATTACGCAGGTATATCAGAAAGCTTATTTGTGATATTCCGTTCATGAGATTTTGTTATAAGACCTGTTAAGTTGTATGATTCCAACAATCAATAATTATTGCCATTTTCTGATAAGTACCTTGCTAGTGATCTTTACACTTCTGTTGCTAAGTTTTACTGTTTCCGGAACAATCGATTACGATCAGAGTGATAGAGCATATCAGGATTCTGTCAAACTTTGGACCTACTTTCACCAGTCAAATCAACATACCAATTTAGACTCTGCTATTTACTACAAGGATTTAGCAATGAATTTTGCTAAAGAATTGGGTAATCAGGTATTCTTAACAGAAGCTTATATCAGTGAGGGCAGATTCAAATACTTTCGGAACCTCGATGATTTGGGCAAGGCAGACTTTGAACAAGCCAAGCTGCTGGCAGAACGCATTGACAACAATCTCTTAGCTTACACCGCATCGATAGAGCTTGGTCATTACTACTATTTTGTAGATTCTCTTGAAAAATCTACCTCAATCGCTTTTCAAATTCTGGAAGAGGTCATTGATGTAGCAGATACTACCATAATTGGTCGGTGCTACAATTTATTAGGCATCAACTTTCTGAAGCAGGAGCAGAATGATCTGGCATTTAAGTACTTTCAGCAATATGAAATTTATGCTAAAGGCTATAACAAGATTGTGGCCCGTGCTAATTCTGCTCTGGCCTTGATAGGCCTGGAAAGATATCCTGAGGCCCTGGCATTGTTTAAAAAATGCATCAATAAAAACCCTGGTGATAACGTTTTGGATCTTCAGGACAACGCAAATGCTTACAATAGCATATCTGATTTGTTTTTCAAGATGGATCAGTATGATTCTGCAGAGTATTATGGTATGAAATCCTATAATATCTTAAGTGAATATGGTAATGCTTACAATAAAGACTTTGTGTCGCGAAGTATTTATTGTAA
>JBCBHL010000623.1:0-2444 GCA_038525605.1 Bacteroidota bacterium | reverse complement strand
GAACCCCGGGAATTTGATCCACGTGGAGGCTATTTCTTCTCATCTTATCAGGATTATGCAACACCAATAGATCAGCCATTAGTTAAGAGATTTATTGCGAGACATAGGCTGAAAAAAAAGAATCCCGACTCGGCTATGAGTGAGGCAGTTGAACCCATTATCTACTACCTGGACAGAGGAGCTCCGGAACCCGTTAAGTCTGCTTTGATAGAAGGCGCTTCCTGGTGGAATCAGGCATTTGAAGCTGCTGGTTTTAAAGATGCTTTCCAGGTGAAAGTGCTACCAGAGGGTGTGGATCCGCTTGATGTTCGATACAATGTGATCCAGTGGGTACACCGCTCTACCAGAGGTTGGTCTTATGGTGCGTCGGTCAGAGATCCAAGAACGGGAGAAATCATCAAGGGACATGTAAGTCTTGGTTCTTTGAGAGTAAGACAGGATTTTCTAATTGCCGCAGGGCTATTGGGTCCTTACAAGGATTCGAAAGGATCGGACAAAATGCTCGAAATGTCACTTGCGAGGCTGAGACAACTTTCCGCTCATGAGGTGGGCCATACGATTGGTCTGGCACATAATTTTAGCGCCAGTTATAACAACAGGGCCTCTGTTATGGATTACCCCCATCCAACTATTTCACTGGATAAGAACGGGGACGTGTCACTTGAAAATGCTTATGCTACCGGTATCGGGGACTGGGATAAGGTGGCAGTACAGTGGGGATATAGCGAAGCATCTAAAGAAGACCGCACTGAGATATTGAATAAAGCTTTTGCGGGTGGGTTGCGATATATCACAGATCAGGATGCAAGGCCTCCGGGAAGCGCTCACCCAACAGCTCATCTATGGGACAATGGTCAGGATGCAGCTGATGAATTGTCGAAGCTTCTGACGGTAAGACAAAAGGTGTTGAGTAAATTCTCGACGGATCATATTGCAGATGGAATGCCCTACTCTACAATTGAAGAGGTATTAGTACCGATGTATTTTTTGCACAGATATCAGATAGAAGCAGCAGCAAAAGTAATTGGTGGGTTAAACTACAGTTACGCAGTTAAAGGTGAAGGTGATTTGGTTACAGATTGGGTAAGTCCTAAAATGCAGAAGAAGGCACTCAGTGCATTGTTAAAAACTTTATCGGTAGACCACCTGAAACTACCAGAGTCGACCTTGAAACTGTTGGCTCCCAGGGCATATGGCTTTTCCAGGAGCAGAGAAACATTTAAAAGTAAGACCGGCGTTACTTTTGATGCGTTGAGTCCGGCTGAAACTGCGGCTCAGATGAGTTTGTCTTTTCTCTTACACCCTGAAAGGGCTAACAGAGTGCTGGAGTTTAACAGCAGGAATGACAAACAACCATCATTACATGAAGTAATCAGTCGGCTAGTTGAAGTTACGATCAGGCAAAAGCAGTTGAAAGGCTATGACGGGCAGATACAAAAAATTGTAGCAGTTCAAACGCTCAATCATTTGATGGCCCTTGCAGCGAGTAATCAGGCACATTCACAGGTAAAGGCGATAGCCACTTTTCATGTTGATAAAGTGAAAGGATATTTAAACACTGAAATGTCTAAAACTTCCGATATAGAACAACAGGCGCACTACAAAATGTTAACAGATATGATTGGCAGATTCGAAAAGAACCCACAGGCATTCAGAAAATCAAGTACTTTGTCACCTCCTGATGGATCGCCGATAGGTTCAGGTTCTGCATGCCATTCATTGTGTTGTAATTTTTAATAAAAAAGAAACTGGGCTAATGCGCTGAAAGAATTTTTTCACCATGCACCACAATGAGAAATGACAATTGACTTGTGAGGCATACAACCTAACATTTATAATGAATTCAATTTTAAATGCCGATCTCTTTTTTGTCAAGGAGCACGTTGGAATATTTAAAGCCGCCAACAATTATGACATTTATGATCCACAAACACAAGAGATGATCATGCAGTGCCGTGAAGATAATCTCGGCTTTTTCACAAAATTTTTCAGATTCACTGACTATAAAAGAATGACACCTTTTGAGGTGATTATCAGAACAACAGACGGTGAAAGTGTACTCAAAGTAAAGCGTGGTTTCACTTTTTGGTTATCGAAAGTTGAAGTCTATAATGAAAAAGATGAACTGGTAGGAATGTTCAAGCAGGAATTCTTTTCAATCGGAGGAAAATTTAAAGTACTCGACAGAGACGGGATCGAACTATGTAAACTAAAAGGTAAATGGACCAGCTGGGACTTTAAATTCGTGAAAGACGATTTGGAGTTCGCTCATGTTTCCAAGAAATGGTCAGGTTTTGGCAAAGAACTGTTCACTTCGGCAGATAATTACATGTTGAGCATAACGGATAAAGTACCGAAAGACAACCCGCTAAGAATATTGATACTTGCGGCAGTGATGTGTATTGATATGGTACTGAAAGAGTAATAAAAAACAGCCAGTCCTG
>JBCBHL010000622.1:0-2476 GCA_038525605.1 Bacteroidota bacterium | reverse complement strand
ATTTAAAGCAGTTTGACAAAGCTAATGAATACCTGAGTCAGGCCTTTTCCAGAGATAGTAACAATTCTAACTATTATAACATTAAAGCACTCGTGCTGATGGAACAAAAGCAATACTTAGAGTCTGTAAACGTATTTACAGAAGGACTGGAAAAACACTCGGAGGATGCTTTTTTGTTAAATAACAGGGGATATACATACCTGCTCATGGATAGTGTTTCGCTTGCCTCCAAAGACATCAATGAAAGTATTTTAATGAATCCTTCAAACCTGTGGGCCTACAGAAATAAGGGAATTATTGCCTATCGCAATCAGGATTTTGAAAAAGCAGAGAGGCTGTTTAAAAGAGCACTTGACAAAAGAAAGTACGTTGATCTTGTTTACAGTTATTTAGGGCTTACTTATTTATCACAGGGTAATAAACAGGAAGCCTGCAGATTCTTGAAAATGGCTAATGAAAAGGGGGAGACTATCGCTGAAACCGAATTCCTTCAGCAGTGTCAATAAATAACCTTAATGATAATCATCACTTTTTTCGACTAGTAATTTATAAATAGAGGCGATGTGACAAAAAAGTACCGCTGGTACTACAAATACTGGTAACCAGATGTAAGGAAATCTGAAAATAAAAGTATTTGGTGTATCAAAACACATACTTTGAAATGGATAAGGTGTACATGAAATGGCGTGATACACGATGTTTGCAAGCAGCACAATACCTGCAATATTCCAAACAACTGCTCCGAATTGGCTTTTACTCCTCAGTCCTACCAGAAACAGTCCGGCGAAAGGTGCACTGATACCAACAATGATGTCGTAATTATTGCCTTCAAATGTTAAGATGGGATCGATTATATTTTCTTTGAATAACCACCATAAAACAACTTCAACAGGAACCCTGATGATGTGTATATGTGTTAAGGTGGTGATTGGCATCTTTTTGATAAAATTTCTTCCTTTTGGCCATGCAAATATGCCTATGATACAAGCTACTTCCAGAAACAAAAAGACAGGAAGTCGGGGAGGCATAGCATCAAAATCTTCTAAAAAACCCGTATATGAAAGAATGGAAGAAACAAACAAAATAATGATGATGAAAGTAGCAACTACCGTAGGTGTGAAATCCTTTTTGCCTGGAGAAGCAACTTTAAGTGCGTAAAGTAAAAATCCGAATGTGGTAACGACAACCGCTAAAAAAGTGATAGGAATATACAGTGGTTCTGCACCCATATGTAGCTATTTTGTTTAATACAATTTATAAAGTTTTGCTTAATTTGTTCTGAAATTTGAAAATAGAATTTAATAATTTGAATATATCATATCTAAAAGATCGTCTGGAAGATCGTCTACGCCGTGACTTGCCGGGAGAATTGTCACATCAGAAAATGAATGCCAAAGCAGTTTCAGGTCAAAGATTGAAATTTAAAACTGATCAGGAAGCAAGAAGAGGAGCTGTACTAATTCTATTATATGAGGAATACAGTGAATTAAACTTTGTGCTAACGCAGCGTCCTGATTATAATGGAACTCATGGAGGTCAGGTGTCATTTCCGGGCGGAAAACAGGAAGACAATGATGCTAATCTGATTGAAACCGCTTTGAGAGAGGCTGAAGAGGAAATAGGTATCGACAGAAGACACGTGGAAATTGTGGGTACCTTATCAGAGTATTTTGTTGGAGCCAGCAATCACCTGGTTATGCCGGTAGTGGGATTTTCCACTATTCTGCCGGAATTTGTTCCCGATGCTCATGAGGTCGCAGAAATCCTTCCAGTGCCATTGGCACATCTACTCGATCCATCTCGTCTGAAATCTACGATTCTTGAGGTAGGGCAGGCGAAATTCCAGCTGGATGCCCCTTATTTTGATTTGCATGACAAAATAGTGTGGGGTGCTACAGCAGGCATGCTCAGTGAGTTTAAGGACATCTTAATTGAATTAGATTTATGAAAGAAAATCATACCAGCGTTCTGCTGAAAGCACCCTATTACACTTTAAATGAGCTGACAGCAAACACAAAAAACATCTGGATAGTCTGCCACGGATATGGTCAGTTGGCAAAGTTCTTTCTCAGGAAGTTTAGTGTATTGGACAAAGACGAAAATTTCTTGCTGTTTCCTCAGGGGTTGTCGAAGTTTTACCTTGATCAACACAGTAGGGTGGGGGCGACCTGGATGACTAAGGAAGATCGACTGACAGACATCGAAAACCAATATGCCTATATCGATTCGGTTGTATTTGATGAATTAGGAACTGACCTGAGTGCTTACAAGATTAATATGTTTGGGTTTTCTCAGGGTGTTGCAACTATCTGCAGATATGCTGCTTACAGGAAACTGCCCCTACAAAAGCTGATATTGTGGGGAGGCGCCATTCCTCCGGAATTGCAAAGAAAAGACTTTGATTTTCTGTACAATGAATCAGAAGTAAACATGGTATTAGGTGATAAAGATCAATATTACACTGTGGAACAATATG
>JBCBHL010000621.1:0-2499 GCA_038525605.1 Bacteroidota bacterium | reverse complement strand
TTGTTCGCACTTTAAAATAGCTCATTCCACTCAGTTTTTTACTCTTCAAAACATTTTCTCATGAATTTTTCGGGTTATGTCAATACTACAGCTATTGAGTCTGCATTTATTGAAATGTATCATTTATTACTGGATTATAAAAGATCAAGAATGGGAGCTGATATCCTCTATGTATATAATCCAACTTTAATGCTGATGAATGAAAAGCCGGATGATCAGCTGAAAAGTATTGAAAGGTGGGGAGTTTACCGGGCAATCAAAGAACATTATTTTAAAAATGTTTATGAAATCCCTAAATCTAAGTTCTCTGTAAACATCAAGGATGAGTATTATCACACGGTAAAGCGCACCTTGTCTTTTGGATTGCTTCCTATCGAAAAGGATGTTCAAACTGAAGAATTGATCAATCATTTTGACTATTTGTTTGATCATTCAATTGATCAGAAACCTATTTCAATTCATACTGAAATCAATATCTGCCCCTGGGATTCAACACATCATTTACTAATGGTCGGTCTGGATGTTAATCAAAATAGAAACTCAAAGAAACAGTTGATTTCAAGTGATGGTCAAACGAGTCTTCCTCTTGCTAATAATTTAAGTACTGAGCTGCAATTCAATAATGAAGTTGTGAATCGCTATCGATTAATAGGTTATGAAAACAGGCTGCAGTTATTTGGTGAAAAGGAGAGGGAACTTACAAAACCGGAAAATGTAAATACCGACTTAAATGTAATAGCACTTTACGAGTTGGTACTACATGATACTGTTCGATACAATACTGATGCTGCGAACGTTATGGTGAGTTATGAAACATCTGGTTCTGGTAGGAAAAAGAAAATATATAAACGAGTCTCTATTAACTCATCAAATGCCAAACCTTCCTGGAATTTCATTCTCAGTTCGGCAGTCGCTTCTTATAGCATGTTGTTGCGCAATTCCCAATATAAAGGAAGTGCTACTTATCAGTCAGTCATCGATCAGGTACTTTTTATTCCTGATATTGAGGCCGATGAACATTGGGCTGAATTTTTGGAACTAGTAAAAAAGTCAAAACGGATTTCTCAAGAAATGGAGCAAGATCCGTTTTAGTGAAGAACATAGTTTGTTTATTTTACGGCGTTTTTTTCCGATGCATTACAAATGCACTGTTAATTCCATCCTCATTGCAAATGAGGACGATGCTAATAAGGAACTAAGAATACTTTCGGTGAAAACAGCTTCAGTATAGGTTATTATAAGCAAGCGGACGCTTGCATTAGTGTAGCAGCATATCTTGTATCTGTCCAGGTCGGTATTTGTTTGCATATTGTAAGATTGTTTCACCTCATTTATAGATTTTTTAATTAGTACCGTTTCTCGAATGAGGTTCACAATGACGTATCAGTAGCGATATGTAGATCAACCCTCCTCTGGATATCAGATTGATCCCTTACAACAAAGATAGATCTTCCGTAAATCTGCATTTGGGAAGACCTATGGAGAATATATTCTAACCTCTTTGATGTTCCTTTGATTGAGGGAGATTGGGTGAAGTCGAGGTAAGACTCAATACAATTGCAGTTTGTCAGGAATCACTATGATGATATTCTTAAAACAGAATTTGCCTTCTGCGTACCAGATTGCTTCACCAAACTGATCGTGAGTTTTATTGCCTGAAGATTCATTTTATAAAATTAGAATAGTTTAAATGTAGTCCTGACCTGCATCTGAAAATTGATTGAAAACAATTGTTATTACAATATTTACGGTAATAATAAATTGGTGTTGATTGATCATTGCGATCTTATATATACTCATAATTGGGTATTGATTACACTCTCAGGTAATTGTACTTTTAAGCTATCTCACAATTACGTTAGTCATGAGAAAAATAATTTTAATTGCAGTGCTTTTATCTGTTTCAATAGTACTCTATCTGGTCTATGAGTTTAAACTGGTAAATGATTGTATTCCAGTATTTATCGGCTTATTTGGGGTTTTTGGATTAAAGTTGTTAACGCTCCTCGTAGATGGTACACTTACAATACTTCTGAATAGTTTTATTAATGATTCTCCCAATAAACTCCACGAATTATTAGAAATTAAATAACACACTATGAAAGTATCATTCAATATTGCATTTGTTATTTTTATCGGATTGAATCTTTATCTTTCTACAGCATCAGCTCAGTCAAATTATGAAGAACAAGGTTATACTGAGATTGGCACATATGTTCGAAAATGGATATTTATTATACCCTTATATGAGGTTAAGTTCTACATGAAGAATCCAGAACTTATTGTATCAGATAACCAGGGAAAGTTTAAGAATGAAATAGATTTAATTAATTCCATTTCAGATGAAATCCTGGATTCAAATGGCAGTTATAACATCGTTTTAACCTATGAACCACTTCTTAGTTTAAAGAATTATAAGCGTGAAAAGCCTATTATGATTTCAGCACTAGAAAGGGCAGGAATGAAAGTTGATGATGAGTGGGAAATCAATGGTGATGA
>JBCBHL010000620.1:0-2502 GCA_038525605.1 Bacteroidota bacterium | reverse complement strand
ATTTTTAAGAGCTTCCTGTTTTGATGATTTTGTGATACAAAATACCGGAGATACTGGAAAAGTTCTTTTGGATATACTGGATAACTTAGATGAAGGTGTGTTACCATTCAGTGAATTCATGACTGTGATTTTTGATGAGGAAACTTCAGGATTAGAAACACAACAAAAGATGTTTCACATCATTTTTACCCTTCTGGAAAACACGTTTGATGAATATGTAGTGAATACCTTTCAGGAAAATGTGCAATCTCTTTTCAATGCTAGTGATTCGGGCATGGCATATTATGATGTGGTCTTGAAAGATACAATAAACAGTTTTACACCGATATTCTTGCCTGCGATAAAGGCCAATTACATTAATGATGGAAATAAACCAACCATATCAGGTAGTGATTTAGCTTACTTGTCAAATCGATTTCTTCTGGTCTTTTTAGCGAAAAATGTTTCCTTCATGAGTAGTGAATTCATGAGTATTTCTGCAAGAAATATGACTAGTTCTCTTAAGGACTATCGACGAATAGTTGATGGAAATGGCTTTAATGATATTGCAGGACGTTTCTTTGATGCTATGGAAGACGATCTCAATAAAATGCTTCCAATTCCTAAAGGAGCTACAATTCCAATGGAAATGAAATCAGATTTAATTCAAGCTACTGTCAAATTTTTGAATGATACAATAAATGTTGCAGAGATAGCAATGGGGGAATCGACCTGGACGGAATCAAGAATTAATACGCTAAGTATGGCTATTGAAAAAATGGTCGCTAATCCTGATGAAAACAGTTTTGATTTTAGCAGCTTAAATGCTAATGAAGTAAAGAATATCATCAATAATCTTCAAGATTGTGATTTTAAGCCACAAGAAGATGAGTCGGGTAAACTATCTACGGTGCTTCAAGAAATCGGAGAATTGCAGTTTAAGGCTTTGCTTCGGGATATGCCTGGCTATACTGCCGAATATGTCGTTAAAATTGCAGAGATCCTTTTAGTAGCTGGAATAAGAGAAATACTTGATTTTTTAGAGGACATTATAGAAAAAGCTTCAGAGAAACTAAAAAAGGAAATAGATGATTTAATTAAATTATTGGAAGAAATAGAAAAGCAGGCTCAAGAGCTTGAAAAATTCTACAATGAAGTCCGAAAATCTGTTGAAAGTTTTTTTGATGATCTTATTGATGACGTAGAAAACTTACAGTTAGAGGGTTGGGAGAAATTTAGAGAAGGTCTTCTTGAATTTGTTGATTTCCTTATTTTCTTCGCGGATATTGATACTTACAAGGAAAATGCTAAACAAGTAATTGAAAGGACGAGAAGACAAGCCTTAAACAACTTAGATAATGATGCCTTTGAGCAGCTTCATTTGAATGCGAAAAATCCCAATATCCCAAAAGTAATTTATGCCATGAAGAATATCGAAGATGACGTTATTACTTTTAGAAATAAAATATTCACAGATGCAATTATCGATGACCTGAACCAACAAGTTAAACCCCAGGACAAAGCATCATTTCTTGCGGAAATAGATGCCAAACTAGAAATAGAAACTGATATTAATTCAGAAGATGGCCAGAAGATAACAACTAAAGGACTTCTGGAATTAAAGTTTAAATTTAATACGATAAGGCGTAAAGAGAACGATGAGGATGGTATCCATAGTATAAGTAGTAATGAAGATAATTTAGCTCAACTACAAGCTGAGAAAGCTAAAATTGAAAATAGGAAAGATGATAGTTCTAAGACACTTAAGGAATCTAGTATCAAAATTCACAGTCCGGTACCTATAAATTTAATAGAAGAAAAAGGATCAAATTCTGTTGAAACTTTAAAGTTTGACAACCTTCCTATCTTTAATAAATACGTGTATCTGGATATTGATTTTGATAAAGTTCCCATCAGATCAATCATGGAACACCAGTTTCA
This sequence comes from Bacteroidota bacterium, assembly GCA_038525605.1. GTDB lineage: Bacteria > Bacteroidota > Bacteroidia > Cytophagales > Cyclobacteriaceae > JANSWY01. Next base: position 582 of record JBCBHL010000620.1, on the reverse strand, counting down.
ATTCAACCTTAAAAAGATGGTGGATTACAATAATGTTATTTCTAGTCGTAACCAAAAACTCCACGCAAAAAATCACCTAGATAATAATGATGGAATCATTTCATTGTTGCAAGTTAAGATTATCCTGAATGGTCATGAATTAGATTTAAAGGATTTCAAAAGAGAGCGAAATAGACTAACCGCTCACGTCGATGAATCTTTTTTATTGCACGGAAACAATAGCCTTCTTGTACTTGTAATTCCTACGTCATTGTATAAAGAAGATGAATTCATACATCACATCAATTTTTTCTGTGACCTTTCCTCTAAAAACCGCCCTTCCAACGGTATTTATATCGATCCTGAAAAAACAGTTATCAACTCACAGGGGAATGACCATCTTGACGCTAACAGCACAGATATGAGCGACAAAGAGCAAGTTGCGATTACCAATAATACCAATAAAGATATAGTCTTAGGAGGATGGAAATTAAGTGACGCCAAAGGACATGCATATGAATTTGATGATGACTTTACTATTAGATCAGGAGAAACGGTATCTGTAATCGTTGGCGAATCGTCTTTAAAATCTAAATCATGGAA
>JBCBHL010000619.1:0-2528 GCA_038525605.1 Bacteroidota bacterium | reverse complement strand
GTTAAACCTGATACTAAATATGCAGGAAATTACAGATCAGTTTAATTGCTTAACTTAATGGCATTGAATTCATAATTATGAATTATGAATTAAATTTCAACTAATACTTCAATTGAAAATATGCATAATAAACCTGTCGTGATAACCTTTAATGGGTACCCTGCTAGTGTCAGCCGGATGTTCGTATTTTTGTCATAATCTGTGAGTTATTTCATACTTTTTTCCTTGATTGGGTAAAGCTCAGTTTGTTGCGCTGTTCACACTATTTGAAAGAATCGTCGAGGAATCACTCATAATTTCTTTACATTTAAAGAAAAACACCACTAATTATGAAACAACTCATAACACTTCTATTGATCATGTGCCTGACTGGCGTTTTCAGTTTATCCTATGCCCAGTCAGAATACCTCATGATGGAAAAGGGAAAAGTCTTCAAGTATAAATACGGCAATGTTTATGGCCCAGGACTGGTAGATGAAGGTACAATCCTTAAAGTCGAAGTATTGAATGCCACCAAAACAATAGAAGGCAAAGAATATTTAACAGTGCAATCTTCCACGGGTAGTGATGGTAATTTTTCTGTTGATTTGACTTCTTATACAAGGGTTTCGGGCAATGGTTCCGTCTATACCAGGTTGGAAGATGAGATCAATAAGGAAACGGTGATGCTGAGAGCGCCTTTGAAAGTCGGTGATAGCTGGGAGGAAAAAGGCTTTGGAGGAGAGACAGCCTCAAAGAAAATTATAGGGTTCGATGGCAGCATTACGACACCTACTGCTACCTATTCCGATTGTTTGGTATTGGAAACACAGCAAAATGGGACTCAGTCGAAATCGTACTTCAAGAAAAATATTGGAATGGTTGCCACCACAGTTACGATGGGAGGGGAAGAAAAACTTTTCATCTATTTGCTAGAAGATTAACCACCTGCTTTCGGATATTTGACATGACACTGAGAGCAATTGATCAGTATTATGAAAGCCAACAAGAGCCTAACAGGAGCTGCCTGATAGCGCTGAGAGATTTTATTCTTTCTTTGGACGATGGGATTTCTCACGAGTGGAAGTACCACATGCCGATGTTTGTTTACAAAAAGAGGATGCTCTGCTATATCAGAACGGATCAAAAAACAGGTCTACCATATATTGGAATAGTAAAGGGGGATCAAATCGATCATCCTTTACTGTTGCAAGGCAATCGGAAAAAGATGAAAGTGATGGAAATTTCTCCGGAATCAGACTTACCCGTAGATACCATCAAAGAAATTCTTGACGAAGCATTAACGTTGTACTGATGAAGAAAGGATTCAAAAAGAAGGCGCTTAAAAAAGCAAAAAATTTACTGTTAGACCTGTTAATTGTTTTTATTGGCGTATTTCTGGCATTTCAGTTAAGTGCCTATCGGGAGGGGAATGATGTCAAAAAATCGAGGCTTAACTACTACAAAGCTTTTAGAGCGGAGATAAAATCCGTTAATGTAGAGCTTACAGGTATCATCGCCGAGTTGGATAGGCAAATTAGCCGGTTTCATAGTGATTCGTTGATCCTTCAAAAGCCGTTGTTGGCGTATAACAACAAGATAAATGTGGTTTCTCAGAAACCTTATATCATCGAATCTGCCTTTAATTCCGGCAATTTCAGGAACCTGCGATATGATTTGTTAGCAAGTATTAGTGGCGGGTCCAACCTCTTCATCGTGTTGGATGAAAAGATCGAAGATTATAATCGAAGGGTGAAAGACCTCACTTATAACAGACCGTATGTGGAATCAGATTACTACACAGAGATTCAGCTGAAACCAGAATATCAGTGGTATCTGGAAGAAATGAAGGAAGTAAGAGTGTATGCTACAGCTCTTAAGTCTTCGATTGAAAATGGTGCTATCCCTGCCTTGAATAAATTAATTGATGAATGATAAAATTTAGTGCCTGACCACTATCACAGTTATTCAGTGGTTAAACTAATTATAACTGCTTTGGTAGGCACTGATGTTATCGAAATGCTACTACAGCATATCTCCACACTCACTATCGAAAGAATTTTCCGCCGTGAAAAGCTAAGCCGGGATTGGCCTCACTCGACTTAGTAGGTTTTTACAGATAGATAAAATTGATTAATTTGGAAGTAATCAAAAATTTGGCCGGAAAAGAGCGTAATTTGATTGCTCTGTATCTTAAAAATCACTTAATCAGAAATAAATAACAGATGAAAAGAAAGGAATTCATCACAATACTCGAGAAGCAACTGGAGGCCTTATCAGCTAAGGACTTTGATCTGGAAGCCTGGAAGAAAGGAACAATTGCCAGGTTGTCTTCGGTGTATGGGCCTGAAGACCCGAGAATAGAGCAGCTGGAAGATATAAAAATAGACTACAGTAGCTGGGCGCTAAGAGACAGCGACTCTAGTTATAAACCAGTAGAAAGCTGCAAAAAAGTGGGGAAAGCGATTGTAGAAGCCATCATAGACGATGTGAGGGTCTTTGGCTTCACTCAAACAGAAACCAAGGACAACAGCTCACTATTGTCCTTG
>JBCBHL010000618.1:0-2535 GCA_038525605.1 Bacteroidota bacterium | reverse complement strand
GGCGAAGTACCGATGGACTTGCAGTCGAAGTTGCTGAGAGTATTGCAGGAAGGAGAATTTGATCAGCTAGGTGCAACAATCACTTCAAAGGTGGATGTAAGGGTTATTGCAGCAACCAACAGGAATCTGGAAGACATGGTCAATGAAGGAAAATTCAGAGAAGATTTGTATTATCGGTTAAATGTATTTCCGATCAGGAATATTCCTTTGCGGGAAAGAAAAGAAGATATTCCGTTACTGGCGCAGTTTTTCCTGGAAAAGTATGCTGCTAAAGCGGGTAAGTCCTTTAAACGACTGTCGAAAAAAACCATCGATCAATTAATGAAATACTCCTTCCCAGGTAACATCAGAGAGTTGGAAAACCTGATAGAAAGAGCGGTGATTGTTGAGGATGGTACTACCCTGTTTCCGGGAGACTGGATGCCTGCGATGAAAACTTCGAAGGTTACATTAACAGCATTTAAGTCTTTTGAAGATATGCAAAGAGACTATATCTATGAAGTTTTGCAAAGTACTAATGGAAAAGTAAGCGGGGCGGGAGGAGCTGCGGAAATTCTGGAAATGAAAGACAAGACCTTGTTTGCGAAAATGAAAAAGCTCGGAATTGAAAAGAAAATGATTGTCAAAAAAGAGGAATAGAATTTATTATTTCCGACCACTTGAGAATCGGATTAGAAATAATTCCTTTTTGAGATATAAAAGGAGATTGTCTCATAGCAAAACCAAACTATCAAATGTGTTTGCGGATGAAAAGAAGCGAAGATTTCTCTCCGCCTATTTTGATGTTGTATGGTTTATTAGATTGGATGCGGGCAATGATCAACATGCTCAGAACCTCCACAGGAATGTAATCCCGGTTTGCTCATGCGATCGACTGGTTGCGGACATTCGCAGGTAGGTAAACAGCTGTTGCATCCGAATATGGAAAAGAAACCATTACCGGCCTTTACAGTATTGGAATCAGCGTTCTTCAAATCAGTCACAAAACTTTTTACCTTTAACGTGTCGAGGTTTAGTTTTTGCTTTTTCATAAGAATTTGTTTTTAGTCTAACATACATGTTGGTACCAGAAATCAGAAAAAGTAATCAGCCCGGAAAGGTTTTTTTAAGTAAATAGTTGCTCACCTTACGCTACGGATAAATATCATAGTTTTTCGACTTTTTTGATTAGTATATCAAACACAGATTGAATTTCTTCCAACTGGTGGTCAGATCCGAGGAATATATCTTCATTACGCTCGATAAATTCGATTTTTTTGAGCTCCTCATTAATGAAAAATAGGTTGCAATAGAATAGCCAGTATCTACTTCAATAGCTCGTATGTCTATAGCTGCTCATTACTTTCTGCTTGATGAAGAAATTAACGGGTCTGATTAAACCCTTAAAATGAAGGACAATACTTTGTTTGCAAAAATGAAAAAAACGGGGATCGAAAAGAGAATGATTCTCAAAAGAGAACAATAGTTATAATTGACTATTATTCTTAGGAAAAGTACTTTAAAAACTATACCTTCTGGCAAACATTTTTTAATCTTAAAATTAATAACGCTATGTCAATTAAAGTAAATGTAAGAGTAGTAGGTATTTACTTTGGAAGTTCTTCAAATCCTTTAACTGTGGAAGTGCAGGATAACCCAACGGTTTCACAGATTATGGAGGCAGCCTCAAATGCTGCTGCAAATGGTCAGTTTCCTAATATATCAGGAATGACCTATTCACCAGATAATCCTGCGGTCGGTTCCGGTCAGGACATGGATTCGGTTAGCGTAGTTTTTGAGAATGATTTTGATTCTCCTTCAGGTACTCATCTTAAAGAAGGTGTTTACAAGTTGTCAGAAAGCTCCGGTAATCCTTATTCGGTTTTGCAATACTACATTTTTAACCAGGATTTTGTACAGTTGAATAATAACAATGATTTCATACCATTCAGTGATCAACCGACAGAACCAATTCAAGACGGTTATACTGTTATCTGGAGACAAGTTTCGATTGCTTCCGGGCCAATTCAGGGTGCTAAATTAATTGCCAGAACTAAGCGGATGGCCAAACGCAAAGCAGGCAAGTAAGGTATTGAACGCTTAAAAGTGTTTGAAAGACTGAAAATTTGAAAGGCCAGTTTCTTGATAGATGCTGGCCTTTAGTGTGATTACAAGGTTAATCTGCTCTAGAAATCCGGAAATCAGCAAATAGAAAAGATTGTCATTAGACTCTAATAAATTGGGATTTGCATGAATAAATTTTCAATCAAATAGCGGTTAGTTTTTATAATTTAAAGCTACTTATGAATTGATAATCATTATTGTCCTGTTAAAATAAATACCCCAATAAAAATTGCTCTACTGCTATTTAAAGCGATATTTTAGATGTATACGTAAAAGTAAGTCCCCCTCAAACTTTAAGTTTGACTGAATCTCTTGGGTCTGTTCATTTTTGTCCGCCAGGCGGCCCTGTTAGACACAAAAAGTCGAGTAGACAAGGGGATTTTCACCCCAAGCCTCTCACAGAACCGTACGTGAACCTCTCGATTCATACGG
>JBCBHL010000617.1:0-2542 GCA_038525605.1 Bacteroidota bacterium | reverse complement strand
GGTTAGGCAGGTGATTCACCATGTTAGCGAAAGTCATATGAATGGCTTTATCAGATTTAAGTGGGCCTTAACGGAAGACATTCCAACAATTAAGGCTTACCACGAAGATCAATGGGCTTTATTTGCTGATGATGAGTCCATGCCTGTAGAGATTGGTCTGTCTTTAATTGAAGCATTGCATCAGAAATGGGTTTATCTTCTGGAAAGCTTTACCGAAACAGAGTGGAATAAATCCTACTTCCACCCGGAGGATGAAAAAAGATACCAGTTACGAGAATCACTGCTGGTTTATCAATGGCATAGTAAACATCACCTTGCTCATATAACGACGCTCAAAGAGCGCAATCAATGGTAACTATTTCTTATTTTTTGAATCAATGATAATGGTGACCGGTCCATCATTCAGCAATTCTACTTTCATATCGGCACCAAACTCACCGGTAAGTGCCTGTTTTCCCAACTCCGAAGAAATAACGGTCACAAATTCCTCATAAAGTGGGATGGCTATTTCCGGTTTGGCAGCTGCAATGTAAGATGGGCGGTTGCCCTTTTTAGTGCTAGCGTGTAAGGTAAACTGTGATACAACCAATAATTCGCCATCAATATCTTTGAGGCTTTTATTCATCACATTTTCCTCATCATTGAAAATTCGGAGATTCACAATTTTTCTGGAAAGCCACTCTATATCGTTTTTGTCATCATCGGGTTGGATACCAATCAGAATCAATAACCCACTACCTATTTTTGATTTAATCTTATTATCTATGGTGACGGAGGCTGAGGTTACTCTTTGAATGACTGCTATCATAATTTATGTTCTCGCAAGAAACCTGATTTTCGACGGCTCATAAAAATACACTCCTTCAGCTCCGGATTGAGCAATTTGCACCATTGCGGCAGCAACCTGATCACTCTGAATAGCCCACACTTTTTTTTCAGATCCAATCAGAAAGAAAGATAAAAATGCACTAAAGGTCTTGCCTACAGATTCCCAAACACGAAATTCAGTCCGTTCTCCCAATAATAACGAAGGCCGAAAAATGTAAAGCCCCGGCAATTGCAGCGTTTGCAGATCACGCTCCAACTCCCCCTTTACCTGATTGTAAAAAATGGAAGATTCCGGGTTAGCTCCTACCGCAGTGACTATCAAAAACTTTTTTAGTTGACCTGATTCAAGTGCATATTTTGCGATTTGGATTGGATATTCATAATCAATCTGAACGAACCGTTCTTCTGTTCCCGCCTTTTTCATGGTCGTACCGATGCAACAAAAGACATCATCCACATCAAATTTTTCCTTGACATCCGAAAGATTGTTAAAATCCACTAAAGTTTCTTTTAATCTAAAGTCGTTGAATCCCGTAGGATTTCTGGAGATAATTCTGATTTCACTATAATCATCTAAGGAAAGCAACTTTTTGGTAAGTTCCTTGCCAACTAATCCCGTAGCGCCAATTACTAATGCTGATTTATTGCCCATGCCAGTACAATTACATTACTGATATCGAAAGATAGGCAAAAAAGAGAAGTTTTGAAAAAAGATTCCTATTCGACGGTTTGCTGCTTTTCCCACGTTTCGAACCTTTCTATATCTCCCGAAAGACTCCTGTAAATAAAAAATATCACAGTGAAATCATCCGTAAAACCCAGTGCGGGGATAAAATCCGGTATCAAATCAACAGGTGTCACAAAATAGACGATACCTGCAATCATTAGCAAAATACTCTTGGTGGAGAAAGAGGAGTATTTCCCGCTGAAATGGGCTTTGACCATTCTTACGAAGGTTTTGAGTTGCTTGATAAATGTATTCACTTTATTGCTGTCATCATTGATACTTTTAAACTTCTCATCAGCACCTTCTGCCAGCTGATCAAATTTTGATGAGTCGTCAAGTATTTTCTTCGCTTTGTCGATGTATTTATTCAATGGCTTTAGGATTTAAGGTTAAAAAAGTTTTCTAATCTCTTCTTTCACAACGTACAATGCCGCTTCCGTATTATTAGATTCGTTCTGATAGGCTTTGTCGAATACTGTTCTGGCCAAATCCATATTGGTAGCCTCATCGGACAGTCCGTCGGAAGCCTCATTGATCAGCGAAATAGTGGACTCCATCGCTAGTTTTACGTTGTTCCAGGCCTTATCAGACATATATATTTGCTGTGAAAGATTGTGATTATACTCTTCGCGAATATCTGTTAGTAAAATGGTTTGAAATTCCCTTGCGGACAAGCCTGCGGCATTTAGTCGGGGAATGATGTTATTAGGAGAAATTCTTTCAAGAAACAAACACATTCTTTCATATGCCTGTAATCTGATGGGTAGCGTTGTCTCACGGTTTTTGTGAGCCAATTCCATATTTACTTTCTCCAGTTCTCTGGAAATAAACGTTCTCACAATCAGATAAACTGCATAACAGACGATAATTGCTGGCAGGGTAATCTTTAACAATTCTACGACAATATCCATGAATTTGAATTTATATACTTATTCTAACGTTCAAATTAAATAAATTTGAATTTATATACTTATTCTAACGTTCAAA
>JBCBHL010000616.1:0-2602 GCA_038525605.1 Bacteroidota bacterium | reverse complement strand
GTTTCATCAAATCTCTGGGCAGCTTTAATAAGTCCAACATTCCCTTCATTGATCAAATCACCTAAAGTTAATCCCTGGTGCTGATATTGTTTAGCAACTGAAACGACAAACCTTAAATTAGCTTTGATCATGCGTTCCAGAGCAATTCTATCTCCGTTCTTGATTTTTTTGGCAAGTTGTACCTCATCTTCTGCGTTGATGAGTTCAACTCTACTGATTTCATGAAGGTACTTGTCGAGAGACTGACTCTCTCTGTTAGTGATTTGTTTGGTGATTTTAAGCTGTCTCATAGAAGTATAGAAAGATTCCTTAATTCGATAGAGATCACCCCCACTTCTTTGAAAACCCTAAGAACCTGCTTTCAGAATCACAGGTCACACGCCACGAGGTGTATCTAAACCTGTAAGGAATTAAAGTCCCTCACAGGCTTAGACTAAATTTAATCAGCTTTTCACTTTTTTGCAGGTTTTGGAAGCAAAACTTTTCGTGATAACCTGAATTTACCTGTCTTCTTATCTATTTCTACCAGTTTTACCTGAATCTCTTCACCTTCTTCCAGCACGCCATCCATTTTCTCTACGCGCTCCCACTTGATTTCAGAGATGTGTAACAGTCCATCTTTACCAGGCATAAATTCTATAAATGCACCAAACGGCATGATAGATTTTACTTTACCAGTGTAAATCTCACCCACTTCCGGAACAGCGACGATATCCTTCACCATCTTGTAAGCGGCATCCATCGAGGCTTTATCAGCAGAGTAAATATTCACGTGACCGTACTGCTCACCTTCTTCTATAACGATGGTCGCACCTGTCACTTTCTGAATTTCCTGAACAACTTTACCACCTGGTCCGATTACAGCACCGATCATATCTTTTTCGATGTTGATTCTGACTAATCTAGGCGCGTTGTCTTTCAGTTCTTCTCTTGGTTCTGTAATTGTCTTAGCCATTTCACCAAGAATATGCAATCTGCCTCTTTTTGCCTGGGCAAGTGCTTCGGCCAATACATCATAAGAAAGGCCATCTACTTTAATGTCCATTTGGCAGGCAGTGATACCGTCCTCAGTACCTGTTACTTTAAAGTCCATGTCGCCCAAGTGATCTTCATCACCCAGAATATCGGAAAGGATGGCATATTTTCCAGTTTCGCTATCGGAGATCATACCCATCGCAATACCGGAGACAGGCTTTTTGATTTTGATACCAGCGTCCATCAGTGCGAGCACTCCGGCACATACAGTAGCCATAGAGCTGGAACCGTTAGATTCAAGAATGTCGGATACAACTCTGATAGTATATAAATTATCTTCTTCAGAAGGAAGCATCGGCTTGATAGCTCTCATTGCGAGATTACCGTGACCTACCTCTCTTCTTCCAGGACCTCTGTTTGGCCTTACTTCACCAGTAGAGAAAGCAGGGAAGTTGTAGTGAAGAATGAATTTGTTATATCCTGAGATAACAGCTCCATCGATCATTTGCTCATCAAGCTTTGTACCTAATGTAACAGTTGTCAACGATTGTGTTTCACCTCTGGTAAATACCGCAGATCCATGTGCTGTAGGTAAGTAGTTTACCTCCGACCAGATAGGTCTGATCTGATCAAGATCTCTGTTGTCAAGTCTCTTTTTAGTATCTAAAACGTATTTTCTGACAGCTTCTTTCTGAATCTTGCCATAATACTGAGAAAGCAGGAATGGGTCTTTCTCATGCTCTTCGCCCAAAGATTCGATATACTCTTCTTTTAGGTTCGAGAATTTCTCGCTTCGAAGGCTCTTATCAGCGATTCCTTCAGATGCAATTTGATAAGCCTTATCAAAAAGCTTTTCTGTCATGTCAGCCTTTAATTCCTCATCGTGGTTTTCGTGGCTGTATTCTCTTTTTTCTTTGATTCCAACGTCATTTGCAAGATCCAATTGTGCCTGACACTGTACTTTGATAGCTTCATGAGCAGTTTTGATTGCCTCTATCATCTCGTCCTCAGAAACTTCTTTAGATTCTCCCTCTACCATCAGAATGTTTTCGGAAGTAGCAGCAACGATCAGGTCCATCTTGCTTTCTGCGATCACCTCGGGTGTAGGATTGATGATGTATTCATCATTGTGTTTCACAACTCTCACTTCGGAGATAGGACCTCCGAAAGGAATGTCTGAAACTGAAAGGGCTGCTGACGCTGCAAGTGCTGCTAATGCATCAGGGTATACCTTTTCATCAGATGAAATGAGTGAAATATTTATTTGTGTATCAGCATGATAGTCGCTTGGGAACAAAGGTCTGATTGCTCTGTCCACCAATCTACAGATCAGTACTTCATGATCTGACAATCTTCCTTCTCTTTTTAAGAAACCGCCAGGTATCTTACCTGCAGAGGCAAATTTTTCCTGATAATCAACCGATAGTGGCAGGAAATCAACATCTTCTTTAACGTCTTTTTTTGAAACTACTGTAGCGAGCAACATGGCGTTACCCATTTTAACAACTACAGAACCATCTGCCTGTTTGGCTAGTTTCCCTGTTTCAATAGAGATCTCCCTTCCGTCTGGTAGTTGAATTGTTTTCGTATAAACTTTTGGAGTCATAAATGTATATAATAAGTCTTT
>JBCBHL010000615.1:0-2606 GCA_038525605.1 Bacteroidota bacterium | reverse complement strand
TATTGGAAATGTCGTCTACACTTCTGGAGATAAAAGACTTTATACAGATAAGCTTGATTATGACATCATCTCTAAAGTTTCTTACTTTTTCGAAGGAGGACGACTGATTGATGAACAAAATGATTTAACCAGTAAGATCGGATATTACTATTCCCGTACCGATCTGGCAATTTTCTACGATAGCGTGCGATTAAAGGCTGAAACATTTGATTTGGCAACAGATACACTGAAATATTTCACCATACCCAAAGTAGCATATACAGATGGTCCTACGACGATTATTTCAGAGTCAGGAAATACGATTGACAATACCGGTGGAAAGTATGAGACCGTGAAAGAAAAGATGGAACTGGTAGCTGGGAAAGTGGAAACGGTGGATTATTACCTGGAAGGAGACGAGTTGTTTTTAGATGATTACACACAGTATTACAAAGCGACAGGTAATGTAAAATTAACCGCGAAAAACAATGACGTAATCATTACCGGTGATGAAGGATATTACGACAAAGCATCGGGGCTTAGCAAGGTTTACGGTAATCCAGTGATGAAGAAGATCATGGCTGTTGACACATTTTACATGTCTGCCGACACCCTTGTGGCCGTAGAATCTGAAATAGACAGTGCTAAGAGAATATTGGGATTTAAAGATGTTCGAATTTTCAAGGAAAACCTGCAGGGCATTACCGACTCTATATCTTATTTCTTATCAGATTCCATTATTTTCATGTATGAAGATCCCGTTCTCTGGACTACAAAAAATCAAATTTCCGGAGATACGATAAGTTTATTGATCAAAGAGAAATATGTGGATAAAATGAACCTATATCGTAATTCTTTTATGGTATCGCAAGATACATTGGGTCAGTTCAATCAGGTAAAAGGACGTAACATGGTTGCTGAGTTCAACCTCAACGATATTGAAAGAATTCATGTACTGGGTAATTGCGAGAGTTTATATTTTGCGCTATCTCAGAAGGAAGACTACCTCATAGGCATGAATAAAGTAACATGTAGCAACATGATCATGCTTTTTAAAGAAAACGAGCTCTCAGGACTCAATTTTTACAAAAAACCTGAGGCCAGTATGACGCCACCTCACGAACTCTCCCCTGCTGCTATGAAGCTACCGGGTTTCCAGTGGAGAAATGATGAGCGCCCGACACTTCCTTATGTACTCCTTAGACCTGAAAGAATTAAAAAAGCTGATTCAGCACCGGAAGGAACTTCGGAAGACGGTGACACACCTGCCACCCTGCCCACTGGTGATGGCAATTTGTTGGAGAACGGTGGTGCAATTCAGGTAGCAAAAGAAGAAAAACAATAAAATATCAGTTCAAATAGGCAACCTAATATCGGATTTAAAGCATTATAACAATGTTGATAAATCAACACACTTGAAATAAAATCTCAATTTTAAAAAAAGTATCAGGTTTTTGGCTATATCTGGCTCAAGCCTTGTTCGTTAAAAATCAGATATTTATATTTGCACGCTTATGTCGAAAAAAGGGTTATTTAATCAAATTTTGATTGTCCTTATTGCTTTAATGGTCTTTGGATGTAACAAAGAATATAAGAAAGCTTTAAAAAGTGAGGAATGGAAAGTGAAGTATGATGCTGCCTTCAAATTTTACGAGAAGAAGGATTATTACAGGTCTATCATTTTATTTGATCAGATTTTACCTATTATCAGGGGAACAGAGCAAGCTGAGAAAGCCAATTTTTACTACGCATACGCCCACTTCAATGACAAGCAGTACATAACCAGTGCTCATTTTTTCAAGCAGTTTTACGTAATCTACAGCAGAAGCGAATATGCATTGGAAGCTGAATATATGTATGCTTATTCATTATATCAGCAATCTCCGGCTTACACGTTAGATCAGAATCCTACGTATGAGGCTATCACGGCAATGCAGACTTTCCTGAATAAATATCCGTATAGCGAATACACTGAGAAGGCTAATAAAATCATTGATGCTCTACAGGTCAAGCTGGAAAAGAAAGCTGCTGATAGTTCGAAGGAGTATTTAAAGTTAAGAAGGTATAAATCTGCATTGGTAGCCTTGAAAAATTTCCAAAAGGATTATCCTGACTCAGACTACAACGAAGAAATAAGATTTTTGGAGATAGAAGCGGCCTTCCTGTTAGCAGAGCAGAGCATTTCTTCAAAGCAAAAAGAAAGATATCAAAATACTGTTGATTTGTATTTATCCTATATCGATAGATATGAAAACAGCAGTTATGTAAAAACGGCTGGTGATTATTACACTAAAAGCCTTGAAAGTATTAAAAAGTTAACTTCTAAAAATCAATAGCATATTTATGGCAAATGCATCTTTAATAACGAGAGACGTTTCAGAAATTGCTGCTCAAACTGGCAATATCTACGAAAGCATCGTGGTAGTTGGTAAAAGAGCGAGACAGATTTCTGCCAACATAAAAGAAGAACTGAGCAACAAACTAGCTGAGTTTGCTTCTTCTGTAGATAATCTGGAAGAAATTTTCGAAAACAGAGAGCAAATTGAAATCTCAAGGTTTTATGAGAGAATGCCTAAACCGGCTACCTCTGCAACCGAAGAATTTCTAGACAACAAAGTAATGTTCAG
>JBCBHL010000614.1:0-2645 GCA_038525605.1 Bacteroidota bacterium | reverse complement strand
GTAGCTAGTGGTTTGGTATAAAGCAGGATATTGCCTGTCGATAGTGTTTCTTTCAACACAAAAATATTCGGCAAAATAGTGCCGATCACTATTAATAACAGATAACGTATCTTCATGATTCAATCGTTTTGATCAAATGTATGAAGACGATCCAGCAATTGTCATTGACGATCGTCAAGAAAGTCGTTTGCCAAAATTCTTTTTCTAATTCTGCTCAGTGTTTCTGGTGTAACACCCAGAAAGGTAGCCAGATAATGTTGTGGAACCCTTTGTATCAAATCGGGACGCGAACTCTGAAGGTCGAGATATCTTTGTATTGGTTTTGTAGTCACAAAACTGGCAATTACCTCCTGACAAATGGATAATTCCTGTTCCATCGCCAACCTCGCAAGCATTTCAAATTTTGGAAACCTTTCCAGAATTTCCTGAGCTGTTTCAAAGTTTATCACTGCCACCATTGTGCGCTCAAGCGCCTGTAGATTGTGTTTTGAGGGTAGCCTTTTCGTAAAGCTTGCATATGAGCTGACAAAATCGTTTTCAATGTAGAAAAAGCCAGTTTTATCCTCACCATCAAACGTATAAAACAGCCTGATACATCCTTCTATGAGAAAGAAAAACTCTGATGAAACCTCCCCCGATTTGAGGATAATTTCATTTTTTTCTATTGTCCTAACAGGTATATTTTCTGCTACAAAAGCTTTTTCATCGGCAGATAAAGGGATATTCTGTTCAAAATATTCAATGAGTCTGTTTATCATGAGAAATTCATATCCTACGTGAATAATAAGATAGGACTTTATCACCGAATTAATGACTATTACTCTAAAGAATTATCTACAGTTGTATTGCAATCGGCCTATCTGTCAAGTAAATTAACTGTGCAATTTAAACCTGTATGCGAAAAGTAAAATTATACATTGCGATCAGCCTGAACGGAATGATTGCCAAAGAAAACGGGGATGTCAGCTGGCTTGATGAAGTTCCTAATCCCGATAAGTCTGATTACGGCTATGCAGATTTCTATGATTCAGTAGATATCACTATTCAAGGTTTCAACACCTACCAGCATGTAGCAAATATGGGGATTAGTAATCCTTATCCCAATACTAAAAACTATGTTTTTACGAGAAAGAAGGAGTTGCCGGAAGCGGAAGGTTTTGAGTTTGTCAATCAGGATCATATTGGATTAGTTCATAAGCTGGTCAAAGAAGAAGGAAAGGATATCTGGTTGATTGGTGGGAGTCAACTAAATACACTGTTTTTAAATGAAGGGTTAATTGATGAGGTCTGGTTATTTATGATGCCGATCATCATACAGGATGGTATTCCATTATTCAACGAAAACACCTCTGTGTGCAATCTGCATCTTTTAGATACTATTAAATATTCTTCAGGCGTAGTTTGTACGAAGTATAAAATCAAAAAAACAAATAAGTAAATACCTATGAAAGCTGCAATTTATGAAGGATTTCAAAAGCCTGTTACCATCAAAAACGTACCGGATCCGGACCCAAAAGCTGATGGTGTCGTCGTAAAAGTGAAGGCTACCGGGTTGTGCAGGAGCGATTGGCATGGGTGGATGGGTCACGATACTGATATTGAACTGCCTCACATTCCCGGACATGAGCTGGCCGGAGAAATTGTCGCCATAGGTAAAAGTGTTAAAAACTTTAGAATCGGAGACAGGGTGACTGTTCCCTTTGTTGCCGGTTGTGGTACGTGTGGCGAATGTATTTCAGGAAATCATCAGGTTTGCGACCACCAGTCTCAACCAGGTTTTACGCATTGGGGTTCATTTGCAGAGTATGTAGCTCTGGATTATGCAGATATAAACCTGGTAAAACTTCCTGATGAAATTGAAGATACCACTGCAGCAACACTAGGCTGTCGATTCATTACCTCTTTCAGAGCAGTTGTTGCACAGGGAAAAGTGTCTGCTGGTCAAACAGTAGCAATACATGGCTGTGGAGGGGTAGGCCTTTCGGCCATTATGATTGCCAATGCCATCGGTGCACAGGTCATTGCTATTGATATCGATGATGAAACATTGGCACTCGCAAAATCTTTAGGAGCAGATACAATAATCAATTCACGAAATCATAAAAATCTTGTACAGCATGTGAGAGACCTAACTAATGGTGGTGTCCATGTATCACTAGACGCTCTTGGCAGTGCTGAAACGTGCTTCAATTCAATCGCTAATCTGAGAAAGAGGGGTAAACATATTCAGGTAGGTCTCATGACCGGAGATCATCAACATCCCAAAGTACCGATGGACAGGGTTTTAGCAGATGAACTGGAAATCATAGGCAGTCACGGAATGCAGGCGTATAAATATTCAGAAATGCTGAACATGATAAAAAGTGGCGTACTTCAGCCTGATAAGTTGATTGAGAAAACGATCTCTCTTGAGGAAGGAGCTACTGCATTACCAAAGATGAACGAGTTTAGCAGTTCAGGAGTAGTGGTAATTGACAGGTTTTAAAATAGAGTGATCAGGTTGTGAGAAAGTGATTCTTAATTATCCGAAAATGATGGTGTAAAAACCAGATAGCTCATCAAAAAATTAGGCTTCTCCTGAAAAATAGTGATTTTGGTGAAAGTAACTGTTCAGTGTTGCTCGATCTATGCGATTAGTTGTTAGA
>JBCBHL010000613.1:0-2673 GCA_038525605.1 Bacteroidota bacterium | reverse complement strand
CGATCCTATTCCTAAAAAAGATTCTAATACTAGATATTGGATCGGATAAATTGATAGCAAAAGTAAAAAAAACAAAACCTGAGACTGTGATTGATAATTTAACTAGGCTTATTATAAAACTATCGACAAGTATTAATAAAGTTTCGAATCAAACAGGAATTGGAAAAATAAATTCAGTGGCAATTAACTTATTCATTTGGACAATTATCATGACTATCCTTTTAATGCTATTAATAGGAAATGTTGTTTCCCCTGTTCTTAAAATGCTACAATAAACATAACAAATGCTGAAGCGCCATAAGCTCACGAGGTAATTGCAAAAGCCTGTGCAATCCGCTAGATTAGGTAAGTTTAATAAAGGTTCAGCTTACGGCGTTTAGCTGGTCGTTAGCATCAATAACATGAACTTCGAATTTTTTGAGATTGATATAGAAACGAAAGAATCTCGGGACAGAGTAAGAGAACTAGTCCAGATTTTGCTTCTGGAGACCTATCAAATTAGTAACACATCGGACAATGACCATTTTTACAGTGAAATTGATGAACATTTTAAAAAAGTTGATGAGGGAATTGAATTAGCTTGTTTTGATGTTGTACAAACTGAAGATGAATCTTGGCGATTCACTCTTGCATTTGCCTATTTTCCCTTAAACAAGGAAAAGTATGGAGCATATCCAGACTTTAAATTGGCTGAGCACATTCATCAAAAGCTCAAGTGGAATTGTATATGCTCCAGGCAGGACATTTTTAATGACATTGATGAAAATGATCCTTATTGGGGAATTTCTCTGATAAACAACAAATGGTATTTATGTGATCTTGGAGGATCTATCCTAATGGGACCCTATACTGATGGGGAAAAAGAAATAAAAGGCGATCAAGGAATAATCTTATCATACGAGCTTGGGAAAATTGGATTGGGATTCCGAAAAGGAAAATACAGTCTTAAACAGCTCAAAAATGAAAGTCATTAAGAGTAATCATCATCCACAAGCCTTCACGGCGCGGCTAACTGAGCTACCTGTCTGCCGACAGGCAGGTTTGCAAAGGCTGGTTTAATCCGATACTTTTATAGTTCCGATAGTCATCGGAATGAAAAGACTATGCGTCCCGGTCCAGCTGACGGATGATAACTGGACTTTAACAAGAATATACCAAAATGAAAATATTTGTAGTTGTTTTATTCAGCCTCCTCTTTATCTTATTTTCTGATGACGGAGACAATAACTCACAGAAAGTACCTGATAATGCAATTGAACAATTATTGATAGAAACAATCTCGGATGAAGACATTCCGGGAATCATTGCTGCAATTGTTGATAATAATGGTTTAAGAATGATTGAAGCAGCAGGGATTCGAAAAATTGGGTCTTCAGATTCACTTACTGTCGACGATCTGATTCATTTGGGGTCTTGTACGAAAGCAATGACGAGTACGTTGTTAGCCACTTTGGTAGAAAGTGGTGATATCAAGTGGGAGACGACTTTAATTGAGGTGTTCCCGGAATTGGAAGGCATTGTTCATGAAGACTATCATCAGATTACATTTCATCAGCTCGTAACTCATAGGGCTGGTGTCCCCACGAATGCCAGAGATTGGTGGCTATTCCAGGAATTAGAAATTAAAGAAAGAAGAGTGGCAATGATTAAGGGTAATCTAAACGAGCCAAGTCTGATAAAACAAGGTACTTACAATTATTCCAACCTTGGTTATATGATAGCGGGAAGTATGGTTGAAAAAGTCATTGGTACTTCCTGGGAGAGCCTCATAAAAGAGCGGTTATTTAATCGGTTGGGAATGACCTCCGCAGATTTTGGAATACCTGGAACGCTTGGTTCTACAGATCAGCCTTGGGGGCACATTAGGTCATCGGAAAATTGGCGACCTATTCAGGCAGATAATGCAGAAGCACTTGGACCCGCAGGAACAGTACATAGTACATTCAAAGACTGGGCAAAATTCATCTCTTTACAATTGCCTGACAAAGAGCCAGAAATCCTTAACCGGGATCACTTAAATTTTTTAATCGATCCAATTGGAAAATACGCATCAGGATGGGGTGTTGTTAAAAGACCATGGGCTAATGGAATGGCTCTTAATCACGCTGGCAGCAATACCATGTGGTATGTTGTCGTTTGGGTCGCCCCTGAACTCAATCGAGCTTTCATGGTTGGAATGAATTCTTTTGACGAAAACTCCTTTTCAATCGCTGATGAAATAATTGGAGAACTTATAGAATTTGATCAATCCCAATAGATTAACCTCGTTAGCAGATGATATAGCACATGCCTCTATAAAGTCATTTAAAACTGATATACAAAACCAATACTTTAGTAGAAATTTGAAATTCCAGAGTTACCTGCTATATCTGGATGTTATCGCTCATTTTGATAAAAATATCCAAAAATGGATATTGTGGTTGACACGCCAATGACTGTTGAGACAAAAGTGTAGAATTGTTCGGGTAATTCATGTCTATTATACGATTAGAAATGGACAAGAACGTAAACAAATTCGTCTGTAATGATGATAGAAATTGCCAGTAGCTATTATATGGTTATTTTTAATTAAATAATACCTGAAATGAATCTGGGTGGTAATCCTTATGAAATTCTAAGTAATTTAGTTAAATTGTTAAACTCGTTAAATGTAAATAACTGGACAAAATGTCC
>JBCBHL010000612.1:0-2678 GCA_038525605.1 Bacteroidota bacterium | reverse complement strand
TTCACCTTTTTCTCCTGATAATTCCACTACCATGTTCATTGGTACTCAAACAGGGAGAATTTTTAAAGTAGCAGGACTACCTTTTGCCAATGCGTCTTCCGTAGAAATAAACAGCGGAGAACTACCGGTTGGTTTTATTTCTTCTATCGATGTGGGAGAGGATGAAGATCATTTGCTGGTGACATTCACAAATTACAATACACAATCTGTCTGGATTACACGAGACGGAGGGCAGTCCTGGGAGAATGTAGAAAGAAACCTCCCGGATTTTCCTGTCAGATGGGGGATTTTCAATGAGAACAATTATGAGAATGTCTTACTGGCAACAGAAGACGGTGTCTGGTATAATGCCGACGTATCTGACCCATCCGAATCCTGGGTGCAAATGGACGGTTTCCCTGATGTGAGAGTGGATATGATTAAAATGAAAGGTATTGATAGAGTGATTGCCACTGGTACTCATGGCAGAGGTCTGTTTTTGGGTAAGATACCCGAAGAGCTTGATGCTGAAGAGGATCCCGTCATCAGTTCTGTAACCGATTTAGATCAATCAATTATCGAGGTATTCCCAAACCCTGTTGATGATGTGTTTACAGTGTCCTACAAAATGAAAGGTGACTCTTACACTTCCATTGATTTATATGATTTAAATGGCAAAAAAATCAGGCATCTTTTTGATGGAAAAGCTAACAGAAATTTTAGTAAGCAGTTTCCTGCAAATGATTTGCCAACAGGCACGTATATTTTGGTAATCAGTGACGGGAAAAATAAGCTTTCCCGAAAAATCATAAAATCTTAAAATCAATATATTTCTTTGTTAAGTTGATAGTTTGGATTATTTGCAAACCATCTTCTTACTTCAACGAGTGCATCTTCGTAATCGTTAATGATAGCAACGCCATAATCGTCAACTGCAATTGGGAAATTATCGATGGAGTAGGCGATGTATTCCAGAACTCTGTAGCCACATAGTATTTTGGTATTTGAATCCGGGTCAGCGGATTGACAATTGAGCTCTTCACTATTGATAATATCTTCAATAAAATCAAAGACGGGCTCTTGCCGAGTGTAGATAAGATCCGGAACGATATCATATATAAAATCATCGCCAACTGGTGCTGATTCCAGTTTGTTAGTGAGATAGTCAATTGCTTCCTGATCCTCCATTCTAGCCAAAGCAAGTCGGATTGCCCATTTATTTTTATAGTGCGTATTGGTAGCGAGTATGCTTTTCAGGTCAGAAGAGGCAGAAATGATGTTCAGATAACCGATTAGTTTAGCAAGTTTGTCAATGTTGGGTGCACCAGCATTTAATAAGTTAGCTAATTTACTTTTAGAGGGATTATCGAAATCTGCTCTTTTATATTCTGTTAATGCATTGATATTGCCACCTGCAATCCCCTTGTTTTTATCGCTAATTCCATCCACCAGAATATCTACCGCTGCAGCTCTGGCGCTTTGATCAGTACTGCTCAAGCCGATTAGTTTAATCAGGCTATAGGCTTTGTTTCTGATTCTATCTACTGAATCCGACAAGTATTCTGCTGAGCTATTGATGAGTTTATCAGCGTTTTTATCATCCTTAAAAATGGAAGCAGGTGCAGTTTTATAACTTCCTTTTTTAGCTTCCTCCATGTATTTTTTCAAGGCACGAACGGAAGGCTGTGCGAGCAGGTTGCTAGTCGCGAATATGAATAGTATGATTATGATATTTTTCATTGAATACTTGTGTTATTAGCTAAGTGGTATGGATCTACTTTGATATTTGGTATAATTACTAGATATCTCGTGTGCAAGCTTGTCTATATACTCTTCACCTAACAACTGAAAGTTTGTTTTCTCAAGATCGTTTAACTTAATATTAAGCTCGAAAATGGCTACCGAACCACATATTACTTTCAATAGCAAATCCTCCTCATCTTCAAATAGAATATATTGCCAGTCTTTTTTTAGTAGTTCTTTCATATAAAAGGACCATTAAATTCTTGATTCGATAATTTTTGGTGTAGAAAAAGTAACAAGTCAACACAATTCTGATAATACTCTTTATCTCTGCTATTCTCAGCAGTCTCCAGCCACTGTAGATGTCTTTGCATAATTGCATCATATAATTCGTTAAAATCAGATGAATTTGCCAGTCCTGCAATTATAATTTTATTAAATAGATAAGTCTGACCGATTAAGGGTGAAAAACTATCTACACTTTCATTTACTGTCTGATGAAGTTCTTTTAGTGTTTTAAATTGCTCTAAGCCAGGTAGGACTTTATCACTGATAAAAGCTGTTAGCCTAGATGAAAAATCTTCAAAGTTATCGCTAAGTGACTTGGTATCATGTAGCCTTTGATCTTCAAAAAAACTACCAAATAGTTTTATAGTTTGTAAATCAGTCCTAATATCGCGAACCTTGACCCTCAGATTCGCGGGAATAATTGCTTCGACTTTGTTTAGTTTAGCTCTAGCAATGAAATTAATCGCCACATTCTCTTTTTGAGAATCGGTTTGAAAATCAACAATTACAGTATCTTCTCTATAGTCATTTGTTCGTATGAAGTTAATAATAAAAGTTTCTAATCCATTTATTGTTGGATTTGGATTAGTTATAAAACCTTGCTTTTCGAAAGATGAAATTATGACCTCTTTGATTTTATGAAATTGTTGATCCTGCATATTAATTTC
>JBCBHL010000611.1:0-2697 GCA_038525605.1 Bacteroidota bacterium | reverse complement strand
TCAACTTGCTGGGAGAATAACAAAATAGACTATTCCAGGCGTCAGCTTCGACAATTAAATCTAAAAATGACCCAACAGAGTTTCATTGATGGACTCAGAGGAATCCAGTAGGTAATTGTGACATTAGATTTTAGACATTAGATACTAGAAATTAGAAAGGTATACAACAATCTGGCGTCATTCCGATCAAATTGGTCTATTGTACCTACAGCAGCTACAATACATTTGAGAAGGAATATTAAGCATAGAAAGATGACTTACACCACTTCTGATGTTTTCACCAAAAGCTAAAATATAACCTACACCCTAAGTGCAACATTCGCTACACTTTACATATCTCCGAGCTTTCATAGCTTTTTGTGTTCTAACGACCTATCAGCGTCTCATTTATGGATTCCGATGAATCGACGCAGTTTAAGAAAGTAGAATCATTCCTTCCTATTGTTCTAAGTTGATCCATCTTATACTGAAGTTTATCCCAGCAAACTTAAACCTGATCTGAATTCCGTTTTATAGCAAAGCCCAACATGTTTCTTTTGAATTAAAACTCAAAATAAATGAAACATATTCTTCTTATTGGACTTACACTCCTTTGCTGTCAGCTGCAATCACAAAACATGACTCAGTCGATTCGGGGTAAAATCATTGATGACACAACCTCTGAACCGCTGATAGGTGCGACTGTCACCATTTTGAATACCTCTCCCCTGCTGGGGACTGTAACAGATTTGAATGGTAATTTTGCAATTGATAATTTGCCTGTAGGCAGGCACGATGTTCAGGTCTCATACATCGGATATCAGCCAGTGATTTACAACGGTCTACTGCTAACCAGTGCCAAACCTTACCTGCTGGATGTAGCACTGAGGCCTTCTCTGGAAAGCCTTGAAGAGGTAATCGTTACAGCGTCCGGAAACAAAAGGCCGCTCAATGACATAGCCAAAGTAAGTGCCCGATCCTTTTCCATTGAAGAGTCTCAACGGTTTGCGGGAGGTCTCAGCGACCCTTCCAGAGTAGCTTACAGTTTTGCCGGGGTAACCTTTGGCGCCCCGCAGGACAATGGTGTGGTTATCCGTGGCAACTCTCCTGTCAATGTATTATGGCGGATTGAGGGATTAGAAGTGCCAGGAGCTTCGCATTTTGGAGGAGGGAATCTTGCCGGAGCAGGGCTAATCACCATTTACAGTGCCAACGTACTAGGTACTTCTGACTTCCTGACAGGCGCTTTCCCCGCAGAATATGGCAATGCGACTGCCGGAGTTTTCGATATCAACTTCAGAAAAGGCACCAGTGACAATAAGAGGTATACAGCTCAAATTGGGGTCCTAGGGGCTGATATTGCAATCGAAGGCCCACTAAAGAAAGGTTCAGAGAGTTCATATCTGGTCAATTACCGCCACGGATTCATCGGTTATTATGGTCGATTGGCAGGTGGTGTAGAACCCTTCTATCAAGACTTGTCATTCAAAGTGCATATTCCTACAGAAAATCGCGGCACTTTTTCCTTATGGGGCATTGGCGGCTTAAGCTCCATCTTCACTCCTTATGGTGAATATGAAGTAGAAGACGGTGAGATAGATCAAAGAGAGACTGAAGGAGACTTTCAACAGGATGACATTTCATTTGACATGGGAGCAATGGGAATTAATCATCGAATTCAAACAGGAGACAAATCATTTTTAAACAGCTCTCTGGGAATTACAACAAATGGCTACAAGTCACTATCAGAATGGTTTCAGCCGGATGCTGATACGCTTAATACTGGTAGTTTATCGCCCTTTACAGATATAAACAGTAGAGAAACCAAACTCACATTTACAACAAACCTTAACTATCAATTCACCAGAAAGCTCAACAGCACGTCGGGCGTTATCTTTGACTTCCTGAACTTTGACTATCAGGCCAGTCAGGCAAATGCACCCCGGCAGTCACTTACGCAGTTTCTGAATACTGCAGGTAACACTTACAACTTACAGACTTATACACAATACGATTATCAGTTTTCACCGAAGTTGAGTTTACAGGCTGGCTTGAATTTAAATCATTTTGGTATTAACAAAGAAACTACTGTAGAGCCAAGAGCTGGTCTGAGTTGGGAGCCATTGTCCAAACTTACTTTTGCGTTGGGATATGGTTTGCATAGCAGAAGAGAAGAGTCAAAAGTATATTTTTTCGAATATGAAACCCCGTCCGGAGGTATCAGAAACAATGAATCCCTGAAAAGGAAAAAAGCACACCATTAAATAGCCAGCGTAAACCTGGACATCACCAAAACATTGAGAATACAACTGGAAGCATATTATCAAAATTTGTTTGATATTCCTGTGGTACCGGACAGTTCCTATTCCTTTGCCAACTATACACAGTTATGGGAACTGGACGAACAACTGACAAACGCTGGCACTGGCACTAATATGGGAATTGACTTTACCCTGGAGCAGTCTTTCAACAAGAGCTACTACTTCCTACTGACAGGTTCCCTCTATGATTCCAAATACGTTGGCGGTGACGGAATTGAACGCAATACCTTATTCAATCGTGGATACTTAGCTACTTTGACGGCAGGAAAGGAATTTTTAATCAAGCGAAAGCGAAAGAATAGAGTTAACTTACTTGGGGTCAATTTTAACATTACTTATATGGACGGACAACGCATTACACCGTTCCTCGAGCAGGAAACTCAGACAACTCAATCTG
>JBCBHL010000610.1:0-2698 GCA_038525605.1 Bacteroidota bacterium | reverse complement strand
GAATGAACAAAGCACTACATTCTATTTGGTTAATGATCATATTGGGCGGATCATTCCTTTGATGCATCAAAAACAAGAAGCATTGCTATCAGATTTTTCGTCCAATGAATCTCTGCCATTACATGCTACTAATAACACTCAAAAACATGAACTCGTTTTGAGTTGGCTAGAAGATTTTCAATAATAAATGTTCTGGTTGATGCTTTATTAAATTGATTGATCTCTGCGGTTGAAACTGAGCAATTATTGCTAATGGATCATCTAAAGGGAGTCAAGACATTTAACCTAAGTCCATCATCAAATGAGATACCAAGATTTCTTTCCTGCAGAAATCCCTGCTGTGGTCTGTTCAGTAAGATATTTCTGACAGAAAATCCCTTTTTATTAGTATATCTTCCACTATTATACCTGATCTCAGATTGGATGCCCACTCCATCAATAGCCATAAAACCGGTGGCAGAATAGCCATTACGCACTACGTTATCGCCTGTTGGACTAAATCTGGTTAAAAGGATATCTCCAGCTGTTAGGATTGAACCTCTCAGTCGATAGTTGCCGAATAATTTAATTGGATATGCCTCGTTAAAACCTGTAAGAAGTATAGTCTGCCTGGCATTGTCATACTCCGCCAGGTCAAGCTTTTTTTGAGCGGTAGCACCAAATGATATGACAGTTAACAGTAGTAGTGCGAATAATTTGATCATGATGAAAGAGTTTGGTTTATTAATAAAACTCATATTTGGTCGTTAAGGTTTGCTGAGCCCACCGGAATCCTTCAAAAAAATGTATTCTACCAATAGTCGGGAGACTTGCTCATCGATCAAACATTCTAATTCATCTTTGCATGAAGATCATAATTATCGACCAACCTGCTTTTCGTAAAAGGTGGATTCTTTATATCTTACTTTTCGTAATTTAAACACAATTCAATTGAAAGTATTAATAGCAGGTGCATCGGGTATGGTTGGTGGCTTAATCCTTCAACACTGCCTTGAATCAGATAAAATTAGTCAGGTAATAAGCCTGGTAAGAAAAGAATCGTCTACTAATCATGAAAAGTTGAGCGAATTGGTGGTGAATGATTTTGCAGATTATTCAGGGATGGAAGATGTTTTTAGCGATGTTGTCGTGGCATTTTTTACAATCGGTGTTTATACCGGGCAAGTACCTGATGATCAGTTTAAAATCATCACAGTGGATTATGCTGTGGAATTTGCAAAAGCCGTGAAAAATCAAAATCCAAATGCCACTTATTGCCTGCTGAGTGGTGCTGGGGCCGATCAAACAGAGAAGAGTAAAACGTCATTTGCCAGGTACAAAGGAATGTCAGAGAACCAGATAACAGCCTTGGGTTTACAGTTTTATTCATTCCGACCCGCATATATTTACCCGGTACAGGCAAGAAAGGAACCAAACGTCATGTATTCAGTGAGTCGTTTTCTCTATCCATTGATTAGGCTATTTGGAAGCAATGCAAGCATCAAATCAACTGAGCTGGCTCGTGCGATGTTTACTGTTGGCGTTTCAGGAACGAATCAATCTATTTTGGAAAACAGAGATATCATCAATCTGATAAATGAATAAGCTCTTTGGTCATTAGCTAAATGAGATAACAGCCGGAATATTAGAATTTGTTTATCTTACTACAGACAAATTCATTTTTCACTAATTAATATTTCAAATGAAGACTAAACTAAATATTGCTGACCTAAGCGTTAAAAGCTTTATAACTACTCTTGATAAACCTGTTGAAGAAACGGTGAAAGGCGGATTCAGAACACGTAGGGATGATGTAACAGATTGTTGCACTTTTCATCCGAGAAGATGCGGTTAAATTTTTGTGGGGGCGTCTTAAAAGTCGTGTATTGCGAGGAAACGAAGCAATCTCAACCGTAAAATGCTTGTTTAAGCAAAATTGAGATAGCCGCACTTAGTTCGCTATGACGAACCTTACACTTTTAAGACAACCCCTTTTTTTAAAATCTAACATGTTACGGAGCTAATTCCACCAGCTTTGATTTAATCCAATACTACCATCCCCATGTACCAATACCTCCTTTAAAAGGTCCGACAATGTTACTGGTAATCCATCCACCGTAAAAATCACCTGCCTGGGCTTGTACCTTTTCGTCATTGACGAAACACTCATCCATCATGTGTGCATAAACTGCCACTGTATCTTTTAATTCTGGGTATTTTGAATTGGGTTTTAGATAGCCCCATGCTGCCTGATTGGCTTTTTTACCTTTCGAAACGACGTGATAGTAACTGGCCATACCTTTAAACTCACAAAAAGACTGCTTGCTTGTTTTTTGAAGACTGTCAATGACGAAATCAGTGATTGGAATGTAGTAAGTAGGTGGATGACTAGTTTCTAAAATTCTGTATGCCTGATTGCTATCGCAGATAACCTCCTTGTTGAAAACAATTCTCAGATGTCCTGAAAACTTCTCGAGTCTCGGAGGTCTGGGATAATCCCATACAGATTCTTGACCAGGTCCCGGTTTTATCTTTTTAATACTCATATCGCGCTTGTCTTGTAAAATAAATCTACTGTACTAAACAATTGTTTGAAATGGAGGTTTAGAAATTATGATATTACAACCAAAGCCTCCCGGTTTTAAAGACAACGTTTTTACTTTTTCCTTTTCAGTAGATGCCACAGCTGAAAAGTTTTGGTGTCGTTGAGCCAACTCCA
>JBCBHL010000609.1:0-2705 GCA_038525605.1 Bacteroidota bacterium | reverse complement strand
CTATATCGGCAATGAATCTTTTTCTCCTGAAACTGAAGCCATCGTCAACGACTTAAATTTTACTTTCAACAGAATATCAGCCATTCATTCCATGTATCCCGAAAATAATGGAGAAGGAATCATCATTTCCCTGAAAGAAAATCAATTTGATGTCGATGACATTGATCTATTGGGCAAAAATATCCCTTCTGGCATCAACTCTAACTCCACTGACAATCATGCTACTGAGATGGCAACTATTATCGCAGGATCAGGTAATACCTTTATTACGGGAAAAGGAGTAGCCTATGGAGCCAAATTAAGCTCGTCAGATTTTTTTGACATCATCCCTGATACAGATGACGAATATGAGCGACTGTCGGTAGATGCCCAAAATCACTCTTACGGAACTGTTGTAGAAAACTTCTATGGCACACTTGCGGAGGCTTATGATGTCAGCAGCTACCAAAACCCTGAAATACTACATGTTTTCTCTGCCGGAAATGTAGGACTGACTACCAGTACAGAAGGTCCCTACGCCGGCATTCCTGAAGCAGCGAATCTTACAGGCAACTTCAAGTCATCAAAAAATACGATTGCAGTGGGATCTGTAGATGAAGAAGGCAATCTAATTGGGTTTTCGTCTCGCGGACCGGCATTTGACGGTAGAATCAAACCTGAATTAGTCACCTACAGCAAGCTGGGCACGTCCAACTCAGCGGCGATGGTTTCAGGTCTGGGAGCATTACTGAATCAGAAATACAGAGAAGACTTCAACGAAATACCCTCTGCTGCTTTGCTCAAAGCGATTCTCATAACAAGTGCCTCCGATGTAGAAGCGAAGGGAATCGATTATCAAACAGGGTTCGGAAATATCAATGGGGAAAGAGCATTTGAAAACCTGGCAAACGGCCAATTTCACCAGGCAGCATTATCCGATGGCGAGCAAATTACTTTTACGCTCAATATCCCGGTGAATGCTCAAAACCTGAAGGTAACGCTGGCATGGACCGATTCGGCCTCTTCAGCCGGCTCTTTCGACGTGCTGATCAATGACCTGGATCTAAAAGTGACCAAAGACGCTGAAGAGTGGCTACCGTGGGGCTTAAACCCGGATAGAGATCATCTCAATGATTTACCTACCAGAAAAACCGATCACATGAATGTAATTGAGCAGGTAACGATCGATGAACTTACAAGCGGAACCTATGAAATAGTAGTTGATGGTTTTGATGTCTTATCGGATATTCAGCCATTTGCGATCGCCTATCAATATGATATCAGTGACGAGTTTAGCTGGAGTTATCCAATCAAAAATGACAACCTCCCCTACGATGGTGAAAGTGCACCATACCTACAGTGGAACAGCACTTTTGATGAGTTGACAACAGGCTCTTTGCATTACACTATCGACAATGGCAGCACCTGGCTAACGATAGCTGAAAATATCAATCTGACAAAAGGATTTTATCATTGGACGGACTTCCCTATCGACTTTTCCATCAGCAAACTCAGAATGACCATAGGAACCGAAGAATATCTAACTGATAATTTCACTATCTCCTTGCCGAAAAGAGTCAATCTGGGCTTTGATTGTGGTGATTCTCTATTGTTCTTCTGGAATAAAGAGGCCGGTGTAGCTTCTTACAACATTTACAACTTACCAGGTGAAAGCTTATCGGTTTTAACAAATACCAGTGATACTTCCATATTGATTAATAAAAACACCTTCGAAAACAATTATTTTGCGGTAGAACCTGTATATCTCAATGGCTTCACAGGGATGAGGTCCTTTACAATCAATTATCAATTTCAGGGAGGTGCATGTTATTTCAACTCTATATTTCCGGAAGCTGTCCTCAGCGAAGAGAAGGTGCTCATCAGAACTAATATCGGAACTACTTTCAACATTGATAAAATCGTATTTGAGCGATTAGAAAATAACGAATTTCAGGAAATTGGGGAAATAATTCCTGATCAGCTGGAAATCGAATTTGATGATTTATCTCCACTCCAGGGTGTGAATGTTTACCGGGCAATTGCGGTTTTAAAATCCGGCGAACGCGTTGTCAGCGATGAAACTGATGTCCATTATCTGACGACAATTCCTATTCAGGTTTTTCCTAACCCCATCAAAAGATCCGAAAGTCTCGCGGTATTCACTAAAGATTTGCAGGGAAAATCTGTGGTATTCAAACTTTACAATTCTTTAGGCCAACTGGTCCTGACAGATGAAATTGTCAGCGACAGAGAGGGAATCTCTACTGCTGAACTAAACGAGGGATTATATATATTTACGGTGACAGGTGCAGGAATTAATCAAAAAGGAAAGATTATTGTCGAATAGGAAATGATTTTAAAGCCCCGTGCTGTCGATCAGGCAAATTCAGAGGTTTGAACATACCAAGTGTCTTCTAAAAAAGTACTATATAGAAATTATCACGTTAAGTTCTGTATTGATTGATTTTCGATGTTGTAACTGTCAAGCTTTGTAATTTTAAGAAATTTTGACTTCATAACTATAAATCAATTTACAAAAATGATTGGTCATTAAAATGCTGGTACCAAATCCGTCGTGATATCTTTTTTTGATTGAAGATTTAATTAGTCTAATCCTGTTTATTCTTTTTCGCCCTTATGCCGGGCGGGCACTTACTTTTTGTTTTGACACAAAAACTAAGGAAAAAAGTCAAGGCTGTGCCTAAAATCACTAAAAATTAGCTAAT
>JBCBHL010000608.1:0-2705 GCA_038525605.1 Bacteroidota bacterium | reverse complement strand
CATCATGAAAAAATAGTCTTGCCGGAAGGTATATTCATCGATCACCTCCCCATCAATTTTCAAGATGGGTGATAACAGACACAACTCACACGACTCACGTGCCTGGGGTTTTGTCCCGATGGATCACGTTGTAGGAAAAGCACTATTTACCTGGTTTTCATTGGAAGATGGTCCATTCATCAAATTGTTTAGCAGAATCCGTTGGAATAGAATTTTGAGAGAAATAGAGTAACCATGCAATCCATATTCTTAACTGTACTTGTTGTACTTTCAGCAACTGTAGCAGGAGTTGCGCAGAAGATTTCAATCACCATTGATGATTTGCCACTGATATCCACCGATAACAGCGTGGAAAATCAAAAGTATGTCATCAACCAGTTGATCAGTCATGGGGAAAAATACGATGCTTCCCTAATTGGGTTTGTGAACGAGGGCAAAATCTTCAAAAACAGCGCCCAAACTGATTTAAAAATAAACCTGCTCAAACAATGGCTGGAAAGTGGGTTCGAACTTGGTAATCACGGTTATGCACACTTAAACTTTGATAAGTATGATACAACCACTTATTTTGAAGATATTCTGAAAGGCGAAAAAGTAAGTAAACAACTCTGTAAAGAGTATAATTCTCCTTTTACATACTTCCGGCATCCCTACCTCCACGCAGGTGATACTGAAGAAAAAGAAATTGCCCTCGAAATGTTTTTAGAAAGAAATGGCTATCAAGAGGCTCCTGTTACCATCGACAATTCCGATTGGATTTTCGCCAGGGGGTATGATTTGGCTATCGACCGGAAGGATCTGAAAATGAAACAGCAAATTGCTGATGCGTACGTTCCTTATATGATCTCCAAACTGAAGTATTATGAAGATCGGGCAGCTGCGTTGTTTGATCGCAAAATCGATCAGGTTTTACTAATTCACGCCAACAGGATCAATGCTGATTTATTAGGGGATTTACTTGCTGCCATTCAAAAGAAAGGATATACATTTGATCGTCTGTCGGAAGTATTAAAAGATAAAGCCTATCAATCGGATGATCACATTGCGAAACCGTGGGGGATTTCTTGGATTCAGCGATGGGGAAGAAACGTGAATATGCCTTCAAGTTTTTATAGGGACGAACCTGCCTGTCCAAAGTTTTTACTTGAATACACGGGACTTAGTGAATAAATAACTTAGTCAATAAAAAGGGCTAGCGCTAGTGAGCTTAGATTAATCATTCTGATTTCTTGTTGAGGTTGATTTTCCCTATTCTTTGATCTCTTCGGTAAATGCTTACAACGATCAGTTCGTCATTGACCTGCCTTGTAATGACAGGCCTGATCATCGGTTCAGTAACCGATTGATATACAACCGGATATTTCTTCAATTCGCCTGAGCTATTCACTGATACCAAATTAGCAACTCCTCCTCTTGCATTGAAAGTTCTCACATTCTTTCTGGTTTCATCAAGGTTCTTTTCATGATCATTGAACAAGACGTATAATTGATCGTCTTTAATACCGACATAGTAAGATGAATAAAAACCATTGTCATTAATTGTTTCCTGGTTTTTATCAATTTTTTTGGCCCACTCAATTTCTCCTTTCGCATCAATGCTAACGATGATCAAATCATTGAAAAAATACTTTGTATAACTTCTAGTGAAGTTTCCGTTCGTATTAGTAGAGTTGATGATTCTTTCGTAGAATTGTTCCGCAATTAAAATAGCACCACCACTCTCCTTTCTGATTAACTCGTCCAGAAAGTAGTTGGTAAGGGTTTCTTTACCACGGGCAACCTGCTTTTGCTTACTGGCAGAGTTTCTTTCTCCCTCAACAATAAAGCCGACATCAAATTCCTTAAAGCTTCCTTTTGTCATTGTTTTTGTCTCGGCATCAACAGTCGCATAAAATGTTCCTTTGATTCCTCCAAAACCCAACTCAGAATAGAATCCAGCGCAAATGATGTTGCCACTTTCATCCACTGTTATTTGCACATCTGTGACAAATTTATCAGCCAGTTTAATTTCATATTCCTCTTTTTCTTTACCGTTGTTTCTGTAGGCAATTACCACATAATCATAATTAGGCCTCCCTTGCGCCCGGTCTTTAAGTCTATCCCGAAATACTTTTCCTATTACATATAAATCGCCTTTATCATCCAGCCTGATCTGCACGAGGTTAAATAATTCATCTGTGTAGGGCAAAGTAATCTCTTTGTCCCAGACTGGTTTGAGAAATTGATCGTAAACCTTAAAACCAAACTTCTCACTTGCTTTTTTCTCATAGGGCAGGTTGTAATAGACTAAAAGTCTGGAACTATCCCGAGACATTTTAAAGCCATACGATCCACTGTTATTTTTACTATATCCTTTATAAGATAGTCTGTGTAGTTCCTTTTGATTGGAGGAGAGCGCCAGTGTTCTCGGTTTCATCAGACGCGCTTCCAGTACATTTTCTCTGGCAGAATTGAGGTATGAGGTAAACAGGTAAAACCGATTGTTTTTCATTTGAAAAAGAGATTCAAAATCTCTTTTTTCGGTCATATCACTAAAGTCGATTTTCTTTGTTTCGATCTTTTTAAGGTTGTTACTAAAGTAATCCACCGTAAAAACAGGTGCATTTCTATTTCCTCCAAACAAAGAACCTACATTCCGATTATTCCACGTAGATAAGGTGTAAAATCCGTCATCATCAATACCAAATATATCTACAATATGTCCA
>JBCBHL010000607.1:0-2706 GCA_038525605.1 Bacteroidota bacterium | reverse complement strand
TATTCAAAATGAAAAAGATTTGATTGGTCAGCAACTTACAGCAGAAAAAGAAACGCTGAATGATATCATGCAATCAAGATCCAGATTGGAAGCTCAAATATCCGGTCAACAGGAAAACCTGGATCAAAATAATCTGAAACTACAAAGCCTTCAACAAACGATCGGTGAGATAGAGTCTTCGCTGACAGCAAGTTTCGCTGAGTTTGAATTGAAGCTCCCAACTGTAGAGAGAAGTGAAGCTTTTATCAAGGCTATTGAAAGTAAAATTTCTGAGTATCAGGAGAAAGAAGATCAATCGAAAGAATTGTCGGCACAGCTGAGACAGATTGAGATATCAATCAATCACCTTCAGGAAAATATAGTGGTTAAAGAAAAAGAAAACAATGAATCAAAAGAAGCACTGACACAACTGATATCAGGTTTACAGCAAAAATTGAAAGAGCGCAGCGATTTGCTTCCGGCTGAAATCACTACGGATATTATGCGAAAGCAACTCGGTGAGGCGGTTGATGAGGCCAGGCAGCTGGCAGAAAAGAAAAGTGGGGAATTGCAGCAACTAAAAGACGAACAAAATAAGCTGCAACAGGAATTGTCTCTGCTGGAAAAAGAAGGGAAAGAAATCAAAGAGAAGCTTGCTGGCATAGAAGAAAAACTGATAGCCGATATCAGAGATTCTGGTGCTTTTAATGATGTATCATCCGTGGAAAAAGCTTTACTAAAGTATCAGGAAGAGCAGGATGCCAGGGCAATTCTTAACAATCTCGAAAAAGAAGAAATAGCCTTGGAAACCAATCAGGCTCAATGGCAAAATGCCAATGAAGAGCAGTTGGCTACCAAAGATTTCGAGACAACTTCCGAAGAAGCGCTGGCAGAAAAAACCACTTTGAGCACAGCTAAGGATGAATACAATAAGGAACTGGGTAGTATCAACGAGAAGTTGGCTCTTGATTCACAAATCAGGAAAAGGAATGAAGAAGTATTGGTAGCCATTGAGGCTCAGCAGAAGCAGGTAGATAAATGGGCTACACTTATGAAGTTAATAGGCGGTTCTAAAGATGCTTTCAATACTTATGTGCAGCGGCTGACCTTACAAAACCTGATACATCTGGCTAACCTACATTTGTTTAAACTCAATAAACGTTATTCGCTTGAAATGGACGCGACTTACAGCCAGGGAGAGGAACTCACTTTCAAACTGGTTGATCATTATCAGGCGGATGACAAAAGGTTGGTCGATACCTGTAGTGGAGGAGAAAAATTCCTGATCAGTTTGTCATTGGCACTCGGACTTTCGGACCTTTCCAGTCATAATGTTTCTGTTGGTTCATTGTTTATAGACGAAGGATTTGGAACGCTCGACAGCAGAACGTTGGAAACGGTAATTGCCACACTTGAAACATTGCAGGCGCAGGGAAAAATGATTGGCATTATCTCGCATGTCGAAAATCTCAAAGAACGAAT
Organism: Bacteroidota bacterium; assembly: GCA_038525605.1. Classification (GTDB taxonomy): domain Bacteria; phylum Bacteroidota; class Bacteroidia; order Cytophagales; family Cyclobacteriaceae; genus JANSWY01. The sequence continues at coordinate 1,245 of JBCBHL010000607.1, read as the reverse complement.
TTCCACCCAGATTCAGGTAATCAAAAAGCATAATGGTGTGAGTGAAGTAGTGATCAAATGACGGTTATTCGCAAGTGAATGTCGATTTTCTGACAAGAAGTGTGCATGGCAAAATACGTTTTTTGATCAGTGCTGTAGCATGGTCAATTCTTGCTGACCTTTAAAATAAAATGCCGACCCTACGCACAGCAATTTGGCCAAAAATCATCTCTTTTATTTTCGGCATCTCACAATGTTGTAACTTCCATTTTTTGAGCATCACCATTGCAATAGCATTTAAATATCAGTAGCAATTGGTTTTGTGAAATTATTCAGGTTCTTTAATTGGACATCATAATATTCAGCAATTATGAAAAATAGAAGATTTGGTCGGACTAACTGGGAAACGGGTGAGATAGGATATGGTATGTGGGGAATGGGAGGCTGGACTGGCTCTGATGATGATGAGTCAGCCAATTCACTTGATCTTGCCGTAGAAAATGGTGTGAATTTTTTTGATACTGCCTGGGGATATGGCGAAGGTCATAGCGAGAAACTCTTAGGAGATCTTGTTCGCAGGCACCCCGGAAAAAAACTATATTCGGCCAGTAAGATTCCACCGAAAAACTTTAAATGGCCTGCGAGACCTGAATATACCATGGAAGAATCTTATCCGGCAGCACATATACTGGAATACACAAATAAAACCCTGCAAAACCTGGGGATGGAGCAAATTGATTTGATGCAATTCCACACCTGGACGATGGCTGGTCTCACACCGAAGAATGGCAGAGGACTGTTGAAGACCTAAAGAAATCGGGAAAAGTAGCTGCAATGGGTATCAGTATCAACCGATGGGAACCGGAGAATGCACTTAAAGCACTTAGAACAGGGGCTATTGATTCAGTGCAGGTAATCTATAATATTTTTGATCAGGCACCGGAAGATGAATTGTTACCACTCTGTAAGGAATTGGATATTGCAGTAATCGCCAGGGTTCCGTTTGATGAAGGGACGCTTACCGGTAATATCACCAAAGAGACTACTTTCCCCGATGGAGACTGGAGAGGAACTTATTTCGTGCCCGAAAATCTCATCGCCAGTGCTGAAAAAGCTGATTTATTAAGACCGTTGGTACCGGAAGGAATGACAATGGCTGAAATGGCCTTGCGGTTCATTACGATGAACGAACAAGTTAGTACGATTATTCCTGGTATGAGGAAAAAAAGAAATGTCTCTGACAATCCTTTACCGTCACTGGTTGCA
>JBCBHL010000606.1:0-2725 GCA_038525605.1 Bacteroidota bacterium | reverse complement strand
TTAAGTTTTGGATCGTCAAAATTAATCCGCTGTACGGCCAATAAAGATAGCCCTTGATGTTGTGTTACTGAATGGAAATCAGCTTCGAAGAGAAACACCAGGTTCATCAGGTGTTGATCAGATGAAAAGCGAATGTCTTTTTTAATTTCCTCGGTCAGGTTAATATACTCTTCATAATGATCAATGACTCGAAATTCTTGTTTGAGTTGATTGAAATAATTTTTTAATGAGCTTTCAGATAATTCTAATGTTTTGTATGCTTGAAATAATCTGGTATTTGCAGAGCTTTTTATTGGCAGTAATTGGAGACTTGTATAAAGTATAAGAAAACAAATATGAAGCTTTAAAGGCATTTCTAAATTTAAGCTCAAGCGGATTAAATTCATAAAGCTGATAGCTTTTTTTATACCCTAATAAGAATATTTGATTTACTTCACGGTGATTGATTTTTCAGATAAAGTAGCAGAAGTGATTATAGTAATAATACTCCTCCTTCGATATTTCTTAGGAGGAGTAAATTAAAGATATAATAAGGAAATTATTCACTTCTTAGTGAAGTGGCGGGGTTATTCCTCGCAGCTTTCCATGATTGCATGCTGATGGTGAGCCAGGCAATTCCTATGGCCACAACACCAGAGATAATAAAAGTTAAAGGTTTGATACTAGTTCTGTAAGCAAAATCTTCAAGCCAATAATTCATGCCAAAATAGGCGATCGGTATGGCGATCAGAAATGAAATTGCCACCAGTTTGATAAAGTTTTTCGAAAGCAAATTCACAATGTTCGGAACTGAAGCACCCAACGTTTTTCTGATACCGATTTCTTTTGTTTTCTGCTCCGCAGTGAATGCCGCCAGTCCAAATAACCCGAGACACGCAATTACAATCGCAAGCACAGCAAAAACTGTGAAGATCTTCCCAATTTTTTGTTCCTGACTGTAGATCTCATTGAATCGCTCATTCATAAAGGTATATTCGAACGGTTGACCCTGAACAAAATTTTGCCAGGTGTTCTCCAGAAATTCGATTGTCTCTTTCGCATTACCCATTTGTATTTTGAACAAAGCATATCCGCGGCTGTCATTTAAATGAAAAACCAGCGGCGTAATATCCGTTTTTAAAGACTGAAAATGAAAGTCCTTTACAACGCCGATGATTTTGTAAGGAGTTGCGACTGGTTGATCGTTATCCCCCTCATATGTGTACAGGTTTTCACCGATTGGATCCTGGAAACCAAATTTTTTAGCTGCAGTTTCATTGATTACGACAGATGAAGAATCTGAAAGGAACTCTTTGGAAAAGAATCTACCATCTGCCATTTCAATACCCAGTGTATTGATGAAGTTGTGATCAACATTTGCCTCACTGATGACGAGGCTCTCGTCAGCTGCTGCACTCGGATTTTTAAAGTACAGATCAGAATTGCCATTGCTGCCAGTAGGCGTAAAACTGCTGACGGTTGCTTCAATGATATTGGCATTTCTTGATGCTTCTTCTTTGAAGGTATTGATTTTATCTCTGAGTATCCAGGTGTCATTAACAATCAATATCTGATCTTTTTCATAGCCCAGTTTTTTATTTTGAATGTAGGACAGCTGATCAAATACCACGGCAGTGCCGATAATCATGATGATGGATATTGAAAACTGGAAAACTACCAGTGTACTTCTGATAGGACCACTTTTCATACCTCTCCTGATGACGCCTTTCAGTACTTCCACAGGTCGGAACATTGACAAATAGAAAGCAGGGTAGCTACCTGCCAAAAGTCCTACTACCAATACGATAGCACCTACAAACAATAAATAACTACCTTCTATCAATTGAAAGTAATTGAGCTCCTTGGCTGACAAATCATTGAAAGAAGGCAATGCAGCAAAGGTAATTGCATAGCCAATGATGGATGAAATGGTAGTGATGATGATTGCTTCTGTTAAAAACTGGGCAATTAATTGGGACTTATAAACCCCCATCACTTTTCTAATGCCTACCTCCTTGGCGCGATTGGCAGACCTGGCAGTTGCTAAGTTCATAAAGTTGATACATGCCAGCACCAGTATAAAAAGAGCTACAGCAGAGAAAATATAAATATACTTTATATTTCCACCAGCTTCCAGTTCATCAGGTTTTTGAGAATGTAAATGAATGTCTTTCAATGGAAAAAGAGAAAAGCCAAGTGCATTGCCACTGTTTGCAAACTCATCCATATTCATGTTTAGAAACTGCTCAATAAGCGGTGCGATGTATGTATTGATCATTTGGGGGAACTTGGCCTGTAATTCCGCTGCATCACCACCTTCCCTCAGTTTAACATAAGTCTGGAAGTTGGTGCTTAGCCAATTGTCATTATTAACCGCCCAGTCGAATGAAGTAAGGGATAGCAAGATGTTATGGTGAAAGTGAGAATTGTCGGGTAGGTCTTCATAGACCCCGGTCACTTCATAGTCGAACCTGCTATCAAGTGTCAGTACTTCTCCAACAGGGTTTATGTCACCAAATAGCTTTTTAGCCGTAGTCTGGTCCAAAACAAGAGTTTTTGGTCTGTTGAGGACATTCTTTTTATCGCCATAGATCAGGTTGACAGAGAAAAAATCGAAAAAATTAGAATCTGCCATCAGGACATGTTCTTCCTTGAAGCTACTGGTTTCACCTTTTCTTTTAACGAACCAGTTGCCGGTTTCATTAATTCTTACAGCATCTTCCACTTCTGGAAAATCCTTTTTCAT
>JBCBHL010000605.1:0-2726 GCA_038525605.1 Bacteroidota bacterium | reverse complement strand
ATTTTCAAAAATGAATTCAAAGAATATCTGTACGAAAACGGGGATTCATCCACCGTAAGAATAGAATCTTTGACAGAGGAAGCTTACAATTTTCTAAGATTTTTCAGAAGACAAACTACTGACTTAGGAACATCAGGTGGTACTAATCCAGGTGCATTGAGAGGAAATATGCGAAATACCAATGATCCCGGTGAAGTCGTTTTAGGGTATTTTGGTGCATCAGCAGTTAGTATGGCTGGAAAAACAGTAGAAGAATAAAAAAATCCGATTTTTTTTAAAATATTTTTTGGGGGTTGATAGTTTAATTCTTGACTTACTTATAAATGATAGAGTTGTGAAAAAAATAATCGGATTATTAGTGGCAGTTGTAATTGGTCTTTTAGGATTTAATATGCTTAAATCCAGAAGAAAGCAGAGTTCTCACTAATTATTCTGATTTATAAAATATATTGGATATGGATTATTTCAAAAGCAAATTATCTAAAGGGTTGACTAGACTTGTTGCTACAAAGCAAGTGAAACACTTCAACATACCACAAGACAGTTTCTTAGTTCACTCTGAATCCAGAAAAAACTATCAGAGGCAGTTTAATGAAGCACTGATTTCAGAGCTTTCTGAAACTCCTTCCTGGTAGGTATCTCAAAAAAGAAAGAGATTTTACTACTATAAAAGCGTTTTTGCAGGTGCATTAGCGCTTTTTTTAATTGTTCAATGACGCATCTTCAAAATAGATATCATTACTGATTTTATAGAATCACTCTACGGATGAGCATAATTTGTTATCTGAACAGAGATGAATCTCTATATAAGAGCTGACAAAGATTAGGCAGTTATTGCGATTTGAATTGATTTCACGTTACGCAAATTCCCCTGTATGCTTGCATAAACTGAGTCTTGAGGATTGATCAATTTCCAGGTGTACGCTACTTTGGTAAAATTAGCAATTCATCCAGCACTTCACCAGAAACCTTTTCGCCATTTGAGGTTACAGCTTCCCAATAATATAGGATCACTTCCTTGTCTCCTGCTTTATAACCAGTGATATCACCAAATGGAATGTTTACACTTGATCCTGGCTTTAATACAACACCATCATCTGATACCGTGGGTACCCAGAAAATAGTGGCAGTAGTTCCCCTTTCTACTAAGAAATAATATAGATCAACTTCACCTCCATTTGACAGAATGACTGTATTATCAGTAACACTCGCCACAATTCGGTTCATACTTTCATCACCTGAACAGCCGAGTAAAATGATTGATAACAACAATACCTTAAATATTGATTTCATAGTATCAGTTTGGATTTTTTCCTATTGAACAGAGTCCTGATACAGCAAAATAGTTGGAAAATAAGCTAATAGCAGGATTTATACTTAGCGAATAACGCAACATCTGATATCTTTGCAGGCAATAAATTCCAATTCATGAAGTTCTCCGATTACCGTATATCTCCAATTATCAAGAAAAATCTGGAAGCCGCAGGTTTCAAGAGACCCACTGATATACAATTCAAATCTATTCCTGCCATTTTAAACGGGGAGGATGTATTAGCTATTGCGCAAACCGGGACAGGTAAAACTGCTGCTTTTGCCATCCCTGTGATTCACCTGATAGATGAGAAAAAGACATCCGCCAGAACATCTGGAATTAAATGTTTGATCATGGTACCTACCCGGGAGTTAGCCCTTCAAATTGAGGAGTCTTTCAGAACTTTGGCTAAAGGTAGCAAGGTCAAAGTCAGGGCAATTGTTGGAGGCGTCTCTCAAGATCCTCAAATAAAAGCACTTGACAAAGGAATTGATGTGGTTATCGCTACGCCAGGTAGACTGTTTGATTTGGTCTCACAAGGCCATTTAATACTGGACAAGGTAGAATATTTGATTTTAGATGAGGCCGACCACATGCTCGATCTTGGGTTCATTCATGATATTCGGGCATTGGTGAAAAAAATTCCTTCACGCAGACAGACGCTTTTCTTTTCAGCTACCATTGATGAAAAAATTAAGAAACTCGCCTATTCACTGGTTAGAAAAGCGATCAGAATTCAGATTTCGCCGAAAAATCCAGTAGCCAAGAATGTAACACACTCTGTTGCCTACATTGAAATGGATGATAAAAGATTTTTTCTGGAACGACTCATCAAAGAAGACCCTGCAAAAAAGACATTGGTATTTGTTAGAACACAAGTAAGGGCAGAGCGGGTTTGTAAAGCTATGGAGAGGGTAAATATTCAAACTGAAACCATTCACGGAGGAAAGGAACAGCAAAACAGGCTGGAGGTAATGAATCGCTTCAGAAACGGCGAAAATAAAATTCTGATTGCCACAGATGTTTCTGCGAGAGGCATTGACGTTTCCGGAGTAGATCAGGTGGTTAACTATGACCTCCCTGATCAGGTAGAAAACTATGTACACAGAGTTGGTAGAACTGGTCGTGGTAAGCAAAAAGGCTGGGCCGTATCATTTTGTAGTGAGACTGAAAAAGAAATCCTGAAAGAAATCGAAAATTATCTCGGAAAGCCAATCACCAAACTTGAAATAAACCGGGGAGATTATGAAGATACGATCGATCTGAGTGAAGATAATAGCTACGATTGGAAATCGCTGATAGACAATAACGAGAAACAAGCTCATCAGAAAAAGAAAAAAAAGAAAAAGCGATAGCCTCTTTAGCTTCTTAATAATGATCTTTTCTCTCATGTAAGAATTATTAGTTATCTTCC
>JBCBHL010000604.1:0-2748 GCA_038525605.1 Bacteroidota bacterium | reverse complement strand
CCTCCTGGTACTAACTTAATACTATACCAATTGGTACCATTTAAGGCTAAATCGTTTGTTTTGTCAGAATTGATTTGGTCGGTTAATTCTTTGAGCAAACTGTCTTTTTGATAGCCAGCGCTTGTAGGAAACCCTACTACATAGTTTACACCCTTAATGCTCGTAAATTCTACCAATAAATTACCATCTTCTTCTTTTAAAAATTTCATTTCAATATATCATTTTAAATTAATTTCCTACTCTATTTAATTCTGTGAGGTGTGTGCCTCTGGCAATCTGCCTCCCCCAGGCTTTTCGGAATCCGCCTGGTTTGTAATCAATGATTTTTTATAGCTATTCAATCGATCTTTTTCATTGATCACATTTCAAACTTAAGGGGTATCTGAGAGGAAAAATATTACAGGATATGACGAGATTAGTTAGTATTTTCAATCTGTTAATCAGTAGTGTCTTGCAAAAAAATATGTTATACAATAAAAACTAGTCTAATGCCTTTTAAGGCTTTGTTTTAGATGTAACTACAAAAGTATGCCACCTTATTTAGCTAAGCTTGTATCTCTTTTGGCTTGTTCATTTTTGTCTTAGACACAAAAACGAACCAAAAAGGTCAAGCCAAAAAAATCACGGCATAGGCCGCCCTGCTCAGCCGGGTTTTTTGGCAGGCCAGCCCACCTTTATGCAGATTTTAAACTGTAAACTTTGGCTCATTACCGAGGCAGCTGATCAGAAATGTTTTATAAAAACTTTTTCTGGAAAACAACAATACGCTAATAGCGATAATGCTTGTTTATAATTTCAGATTGGGAGCTTGTAATTTTTTGGAATTGAGGTTCAGTACGAATGAGTATTTATTCACTGAATCGATCACATAGGTATCCTTCCAAAACAAAAAAAGACCGCCCCTTCGAGACAGTCTTTTGTTACTTTCTAGCACTGTTATCTACTAATCCAGGCTCTGATACTCTTTAATCGTAAAATTCTGATGGTTCAGTCGCATCTGGCCACTGCGCCTTTCAATCAGCCCGTTCAGCAACTCGCCATAAGCTGTTTTTCTAAAAGATTTTCTTAACCGATAAATCTGTACATTCAGGTAGTAGATATCCAGCTCGTTATTGCAAAGCTCTTTTTTCAAAGTGTCAACAAAGGTGTCATTATTGATCCAGCCCTTCTCACTATCAGAATATTGATCAGTTTGCAAATCCTCTTGCATTTGTTTGGCAAGCAGATACAGAGGATAATTCATCGCTTTCGTTGGGAGTTGTATGCTTTCTTTATCTACTTCCAGCTTCACCGAAACATGCTCATAGTCAGGACTTACTTCCAGGCATATTTTCACGTCTTCCTGTCTGGATCTGGTAATTTCTGTAAGCCCCGAAACTTCATTAATTCTGAAATGCCAGTTTTTACCCTTATAGTTTTCTATAATACCTTCGTCCTCCAGATTTGTGATGGTATCATTGCGTTCTATAATCCATCGGTCATCACTTAGGCAGTAGATGGCGTGATTGTAATCAAGATCAATGAATTTTTTGTTTGCAAAAATTACTTCAGTCCCATCCTCACTGATCAAAAAAGATTCCGGAATTCCCAGGTTGACTACCTCAAATTGCTGTGGCTCTTCTGCTGAAAATTGCATAATGTCCCCCAATTCCAAAGATCTGGTGGATCGATGAACCAATTGGTCATTATAAAGGGTGCCATTAGAACTTTGGTCGTAAAAAACCCATTCATTGTCTTTGTATTCAATACTTGCATGAATTCTGGAAACATCGAAGGCATTGATGTGCAAGTCTACTTTATCTTTTAGCCTGCCAATGATGTGGAAAGAAAGGAGTGGAATTTTCTGATCGGAGTTTATTTTTTTAAGTAATGCCATAACGTAATCTGAAAGTTGTTTTAAAAGTAAATGAATTATAGCTGTCGGAAAAACTATGATCAAATGATTGTTCTGCTGATTCCGTTCCTACCATTTAGGAGAGACACATCATCTGTTGATTTAAATATCATCAACATAGCATTTTTCAGACATTCGCTAAGGTAGGCTGCCAACTTTTGATTGCCTATTACAAAATATGACAATACGCAACAAATAGGTGTTGCTTTCCTTCAATTCCTGAGCAGGAACTGCGGGAAAGCGTTTGTTGATCAAAGCACGTACTTGCTCAAAAGCAAAGATTTATCTGTAATAACTCAACTTAAGCAGCTATTAGTGTGGCCAGTGCTTTTGCTTCTCCACTGTAAGCGCCCACCCGAATGGTCTGATTTGCGTCTGTTGTAAATTGATAGAACGGTTCTTCTACACTGTCAAATGATTCTCTGAATAAAGTGATGTGGGATGTAAAAGCCGTTCCAAGACCATCTTTTTTCAGAATATCAAAAGCTTTTTCAAATGCCTGTGAAATATCAACCTGTACAGGTTCGAATTGAGGAGAATTGGCGTTTTTAATCGATGATGCTTTTTTGGGACTACCAATGAGCCTTCTTGAGAAAAGTCCTTTATGCCAGGTGAGTGATGACTTGAATAATAAATAATTGTGGTTATTGAATACAGCAACAAATTCTTCGATATGAATATCTTCATATTTTGTTATCTGATTATTTTCATTCAGAGAATAATAGATGCTACTGACAACAGGAGTGTTTTGATAAATTAAATCAATGTTTTTCATAGTAGTATAGTGTTTTATAGTGTTAATAAATTCATTTATAGATTTGCTACATTTTTTGGAAAGCCTTTTTGATGATCAA
>JBCBHL010000603.1:2504-2761 GCA_038525605.1 Bacteroidota bacterium | reverse complement strand
GTCTCATGTGCGTCTGTTTTGTTGCCCACAGCGTCCGGTAAGGCGTTGAAAATCTTGTGAAACTTGCAGAAAAAACGTTGGCTTACTCATGCTGACAACTGTTTGCATTAGTTTATTTTTTCATACTTCGAATATGAATTGTACTCAATTTTTACCCGAGGTATGAAGTATTTCCATTCAGTTAAAAGTCGGGGTGTCTTATCTATTGGGCTTACTGCATTCGAAGTTGTGATGCGTTCGTTTAAGTGAGTTACTCT
>JBCBHL010000603.1:0-2495 GCA_038525605.1 Bacteroidota bacterium | reverse complement strand
AAAAAAGTCTGACTGTCTAGGTTTTCGGAGTGCTAGTGTATCAGCAACTTCAAAAGAGCGATTCATGAAGTCTTTAAAGACGTCAGTTAGTTGATCCAGTTGATCGTCGTTATATAATTTTTCACTAAAAACCTTTCTCTGATTGTTCAAAAAGTAGTGCAACAAACTATCTCCATAGACATAGGTCATGGCATAAAATTCTTCTTTCCCGTAGATTTCATAAAGCGCCTCGTTGTTGAAAGAAATTGTTCGTTCATAGCGCGCTGTGTCAAGGGGAATTTGGGATGTTGTGGCTTCCTGAGCTTTTAGCGAGATGGTACAACAAATAAATGTCAATAAGAACCAAATTTTTTGCATGTTGAGAAAGTTAATGTGAACGTCCGCGAAGATAAACTAGGATTATGAGGCACTAATCTCGCACCTCATACGCCTTGCTCCTTCCTTCGTGAAGGCGATGTAATCACGTTTGTTTAAATTTATAAATATTAATGGACTTTCCTTTTGATCGTCATCGAAACAACGAAAATATCCTGACTGATAAACGCCATTCAATCGTAGGATATGCTACGACTCGTATCAGACCTTTTGATTCCACTTTCATTTACTGATCAGCCCGTATTTCTCCAGCTTAACCATATCTGAATTTTCAATATCAAGCGTATTGATTATCCCCCAATAACCAGACGGGTTAAATGAAATAATTCTAAAATTAACCGTTTTGTTTTCTGAGTTAATCCGTGATATTAAAGTCTCCAACTTCTCATCTATAGTAAATGTGTAGAAATCTTCGGGTATATGATTTCCAAGGCCATAGTTGTCAAAATATGATACAAAAGATTTTAGGTTAAATTCCTTGTAGTCTGAAACATATGAGCCACGAAATGACTTCACAAAAATTCGCAAGTCTATTCTTGGCACAACACCTTTTGGAATTATCTCATCTATTGTATACGAGTGATAACTTCCCTCATTCCATGACCAAAACGCGGAATCTTTCTGTTTTATCAAACATTCATTTATGCTTGAATTTTCAAACATCTGATTTAATGATTCAGCAATTTGCTTAGGTTCATTATTACTTCCCCAAAAAGAGAATAAATGCACACTATTATTCACTGTATCTGCCAAGATATATGCCTCATGTTCATTGTCTCCATTGAAGTCAGCAATTGCAACGATTCTTAAAGTACCGAACTTACCTTTATTATAATCCAGGTAGGCGTTATTGTCTGAATTAACTTCTAGAAATTCACTCTTGTCAACAAATCGAAAAAAGGAATTATTACCATACCAAAAATATTTGTACCCTTTTTGAAAAGAGTCATCAGACCAAATTTCCTGTAAAATATCCTTATTCATCACCATCGATTTTTTCACACCACAACCTGTGGTTAATAATATCAATAAAAAGTATGTTATTCTTACTCTCAAATCTTGTCGGTATATTATTCCCCAACAATCAGGTATTGCGCTGAGGCTTCCGAGCTTTAGTTAATTGATATAAAAGTAGCTTATCTGCCGGTGCATTCAAAGGGCACTGAGCTTATTTAAAACTGTAAACTCACATGAGCGGAGTAGAATGAAAAGTACTTAATTTTCTTTTGGTTGATAGGCTGGGTGTTCCTGTTCTGGCGTCTGAAGTTTTTGTTATTTCGATACATTTTGCTTAACCCCTTTATCTTCCAGTTGCTTAGTAATATTTTCATCAGTCCAAAGCATGATGTTCGTGTACTCAATGCTTGAAGAATTAAGCACTATTTCAACCGCCTGCTCAATTAAGTGCTTGCGTTCAGAGGCTTTGGAATTTTCAGCAAAAGAAATTTGAAACACCTTCAAATTCGGTATGCTACTGACTTCCTGCAAATCTCTCATTCTAACATTGTTATGTACATGCAGCCTCTTAAGGTTTTTGAGTTTGTCTAAACGTGGAATACCTTCTAGTTTAGACATTCCTTCGAATTCAAGAATTTCCAGGTTAGTAAGGGCGTTCAGGAAATCGAAGTTTGGGATTTGCCGAACTCTACTGAATTCAATGGATTTCAAAGATTGAATTTTCGTTAATGATTCAAGGTTTTTATAGCTTCCAAAAAGAAGATTCAATTCACTTAAACTGCTCAATTCAGCAAGGAAGTCCAGGTTTTCTTTCTTGATACCTCTAAGCGTCAGTTTATTTAATGTTCTAAGATTTTGAATGCTTTCTATTCCCTTTTTCATTCCATCTACATACAAGGATTCCAATTGATGGAAGTTTTCAATGAAGGAGATATCTGTTGCTGTTGACTTAGTTTCCTCTATTCCGAAATGCTTCAGATTTTTGTTTTGGCCAAATGGTGTAAAATCCTTTGAAAGAAATGAGGCAATCGTAATACTTCTGATGTTTGGGATTTTGCTGAAGGAAGAAAAGTCATTTTCATCATACCAAAGAACTCTCATCCCAATTTCGGGGTGAAGCCTGAATAATTCATTCAGAGTTCTCCAGGTATCTTCGTTTGGAT
>JBCBHL010000602.1:0-2782 GCA_038525605.1 Bacteroidota bacterium | reverse complement strand
TTCATGGTCAATGGTGTGAACTGGGACTATGTTCCAATTGGTACAACCATTACAGACCCGGGAGTATGGAGCAGGTCAGGGTGAAGAGATTTTACTTTTTTAAAAAACTCACTATCTGCATTGTTAAAAGCTTCTTTAAAAAACTCCCAGTTTTCATTATGATCGAGATTACTGTCAATGATTTTAATGACTGAATTCGTTGTTTGCTTATCTTGTATATTGGTAAGCTGATCCTTGATCTCCATTAGCAGCTCATTCTTTTTAACAATACTGAGTGTCGAAGCTGCGAGCTCTTTACTTTTACTCTTAAAGTCTTTTTCCAGCTGCTCATTTTTTATCCTAATGATTTCCTTCTCGTTCTGAAGCCTGGCAAGTTCAAGTGCTTTTGTATTTTCTTCAATAAGTTTCTCCTCCTGAATACGGTAATACCTGCGATATACATTATGCATAAAGATGGAAAAGAGGATCACACCGATGACGTATAGTGCAATCATCAGATTGGATATATACCAGGGTCTACCGACGTGAAACTGATAACTGGCAATGTTTCCTGAAACTTTATTACCGATTTTAGCTCTGACCTCAAATGTATAATCACCCGGTGGCAGGTTTTCATAAAATACACTGGACTTTAGCGACCAATTACTCCATTGATCATACAGTTCTACCAACCTATACTGATAATTGGTTTTAAAATATTTGTAATATTCAGGAGTATAAAAGGATATGAACAAATTATTTTGCTCACTATCAAAGTCACCATCTACGTCATGATCGATTAAATTGGAGGAAGCACTATGGTTTTGATTTATCCCATTGAAGATTCTATTAATGAATACGTTGAAATCATCTATCACCAGCTCTTCTATATTGATAGAAAGGTAGCCGGAACTGGTCCCTAACACATAATCTCCGGTATCGTCTATTTTGATGATATTTTCATATTCGATGACATCTCTTCTTTCTTTGAGTGTCAGGGGAATGGTTCTGATTTTAGGTTCATTCGCCAGGTTGCTGGACGAAACAAAAGTCAGGTTGTCTTTAGTAAACAGCCAAAATTCATCATCCCGCTCATTGAGTACGATCCTTCCGGAGATATAGTCATCCTCGGTGTAAATGTTACTTAACAGACTGTCTTTTAAAAATTTGTTCTGTGGCTGATCATACACGAAAATCCCGTTTTTATAGGCATACAACACATTTCCGTTATACTTTTTGATACTGGAGTTAGCGCCTTTCAAAGTGCTGTCCACGCTAAAATTAATCACCTCTTTAAATTCCTTATCAACAGTCAGGTGGAAGATACCCTTATATTCGTGATTGACAAATATCTTTTGATCTAGAACTTCAAAATATCTTGAAGAATTGCCAAATCCTTTTAATTTGTTTCTAACAGACCATACATTGTCGCTTCTCTGAAGAATGTACAAGCCATCATAACTGCCCTGTATGATCTTGTCTGAATAGTTGTTTAAAGAAATGATGTTCCATGTACCTGATGTGCCTTTTACGATTGTTGCACGGTCATTATTAATCGTAAACGTACCATTGTGATGACCACAGAAAAGCGTATTACCGATTACGCTTAAGCACCAAACCTGCCCTCTCGTACCTTCTATAAACCGGAATTCTTCCTCTCCTTTGATAGGTTTGTAAAAGAGTCCCTGATTGGTACCAAGGTATAATTTATCTTCATAAATAGCCGATGTATAGACGCTTCCGATTCCCCGACGTTTGTCTTTATATTCCTTGATTCCTGAATTGATATTAATGTAACTGATTCCATTATCAAGTCCGGACCAGATATTTCCATCCATGTCCTCAAAAACGGTCAATACTGTATTATTCAACAAGCCAGCACTTTGGTTAATCTCATATAACAGCCCCGCATCTTTATTGACATATATCAGACCATCGGAGATTGTACCCAATGCAAAATTACCATTGCTCAGTTTGATGGCATTGTAAATACTTAAACCCGATATGAAATCGTTTGCATAATTTCCTGTTTTTTTTAATTCACCATCTGTGAAATTGTAGAAGCCATTATTCTTTGTAATAATCAGCAGACCTTCGTCGCATTTGAATAAATTGACTACTTCGTCTTCTTTAAAGATGTCTTCTGTAATAAATGGTACATCCCTGCTGTTTTCAATTGTAAAAATGCCCTTATTAGTTCTATGAAAATAGATCCCTTCTCCTACCTGAAACATTTTGGTGATGACCTCATCTGATTCGATAAAGCTGACAGTTTCTTTCATTTTGTCGTATATGTAGATTCTGTTAAGCGATTGGAAGAGAATCCAGTCATCGACACCCAGAATTTTCCATATTTCTTCATCTTCTGCCAATTCTATTCCTAGTTTGCGGGAAAGAGAAGTATACGCTAAGTAGCCAAATTTGGTTTTGGCCCAATAGCCAAACTCCATGTAGCAACCTGTGTAGATTTTATCATCAATTGCAGAGACCGATCTGATGATTGTCTCATTGGGCGAAGGATACTGATTCCATTTAGCCCCATTAAATTCTAAAAGACCACCATTATTAGCTACGTAAATAACTTTATCTGTAGTTTGAGCAATCGACCAATTTTGATTTTCAGAGTTGTAATCAAGGGTTGAAAAGTTTTTGATGGGGGGCAGTTCCTGTGAAAGACAAATAGATCCTGAAAGGCACAATAGTATTAAAAAGACATTTTTCAATTGCATCATTATCAATAACCAGTTAAACCTCTACAATGTTAGATTAATCACATTAAAGTTCATGGATAGATTAAATTCAG
>JBCBHL010000601.1:0-2784 GCA_038525605.1 Bacteroidota bacterium | reverse complement strand
TTCTAGCATAAGCGGTTCGCTGGTGTTCAACGCTTATGCTAGAATATCGACTTGCTACCGATGGAGAAGAGGATCTAGTTTGATTATCAATGCTAGATCGATTCATTGTTAAAACAACAATTCCAGCTGTTATTATTGAATTAGAAATTGTTATTCTTAGATTTTCATAACCAGTTTCCTCTAAAAGCAATTTATTACCTTGTATAAGATTAATTGTGACCTCACCATTTGAATCCGTTAGTACACCTGGCGCAATGTCGTTCACCTTAATTGTTACGGAAGACATTGGAAGTCCATTTTTATCTTGTACTGTTATTTTCACCGGTGTTTGAGCAAAACAAACACCTTGTGCTAAGATTAGTATTAACAAAACATATTTCATAGTCTTTTTTATTGTAAATTTCAGAAGACTTTAAAAACATTTCAATACCAAACCTTGGGTATAATTAGGGACTGAATTTAGTTAGACGAACAACAGCAACTAGTCTTTTTATCTCATAACATCGAACCATCGCTCAATTCCAACACCCGATCACTTTTGCTGGCAAATTCATCGTCGTGGGTAACCGCTATAATCGTTTGTCCCCTCTCCTTCGCCAGATGTCTGAATATATCAAAAACAATATCTGTATTCCTCGAATCGAGGTTTCCGGTGGGTTCGTCACCCATAATCACTGATGGCTCATTGATCAATGCCCTGGCAATCGCCACCCGCTGCTGCTGCCCACCTGATAACTTGCTGGCTTTTTTATCTGCTTGCTCTTTGATATCCAGCAAGTGCAGGTTTTCCAAAGCATTGGCCCTTATCTCCTCTTTGGACTTCTTTCCTAATTTCAAGGCGGGCAACATCACATTTTCCAATGCAGTAAACTCAGGTAACAGATAATGAAACTGAAACACAAACCCGATATTGGCATTTCTAAAAGCTGCCAGACTATTCTGCGATCTGTTGGTAAGACTTTCGCCATTGATCGACAAGCTGCCATTATAATCTGTATCCATTGTGGATAACACGTAGAGTAGCGTAGATTTTCCTGAACCGGATTTTCCAACCAGAGAAAGAAATTCTCCCTTTCTCACTTCAAAGGAAATGTCTTTGAGAACCTGAAATGTATTAGGCTCATAAAAGAACTTATTGATCGATTTAGCAGATAATGCAATATTGTTTTCCATAATTTTAACCTCTTATTATTTCTACCGGATCTACTTTAGACGCTTTTTTGGCAGGTAAGTAACCTGCAACAAATGTGGTGAGTAGTCCAAAACCAAAGGCCGACAGATAATCTGTAGTTTCATAGCTCATTGGAAGTGTTTCGAGAGTTGCTACCTCGAACGGGATCTGATTGATTACAGACGAAACAATCCATCCGAAAAGAATACCGATTTGTCCACCGATAAAGCCAATAATAATTGACTGTACCAGAAAAATCTGAACAATATCCAATCCTTCAAAACCCATTGCTTTCAGAATGGCAATCTCTTTGATTTTCTCGTTTACCGTCATGTTCATGATGTTGTAAATACCAAAGCCTGCAACTAATAAGATGGTGAGTGATACAGCTATTGCCAGGTACTGTCTCAGGTCATTCCCGGCCTTTAACTGACCATTTGCATCATACCATGATTCCACTTTCAGATCCGTTTTCTGACTGATCTGCTTAACTAATTCATCAGCTTGATTAAAATCCTCAATGTTTACCTGAATATCGGTAGCAAAGCTTCTATTCTCCCCCTGTAGCTGTCTGGCACTACTAATCTTCACGAATGCCTTGCTATTATCTACACTTGCAATGGTAGTTTTCAAAATACCAATGATCTTAAAATTTCTATCTGTACCATCTGTCGTACTCACTAGTAAGATGTCGCTCATACCGAGCCCTAATTTCTTAGCAAGACCCTCTCCTATGATGATGCCATCGCTTCGTCGGTCAAGCATTTCCCAAGAACCTTTCACTATGGATTCAGAGATACCAAATAGCTCATCTTCAGCTTTTGCGTCAACTCCTGAAAGCTGACCATTCACTTTTGTGGAACCATTCCGAAAAATGACATTGCTGTTAATCTGTGAGGTGACCCCCGTAATTCCCGGAAGTGGTTTAATTGCATCAATCAACCTGTCCGCGTTTCTAATCCCGTCAGTGTATTGAATTACCTTCGCGCTTCTGACATTGACTAATGTCGCGTTTGGCAAAGATATGTTCCTCAGCAAATTTGATCGATCTTCGGGTAAATCATTGTAAATTCTGATATGTGCCAGCGTACTAAAAGCCAGTTCAGTTTGAATATCATTGACGCCGGTCATGAAACCATTCATAAAGATGTACATCGAAATGCCGAATACCACACTCAATGTCGCAACCATAGTTTGTTTGACTCGGGAAGTCAGGTGCGACAGCGCAATTTTAAAGTTTGTTGGCCTGATCATAGCTCATCAGGTTTTAGCAAAGTGACACTTTCATCTACTCCACTGATCACCTGCACCCATTGATCATTTCTAATACCTAGTTTCACAGCGATCTTCTGACTATCTTCTATTTCCAGGCTGTCACCTTCGGAAAGGTAGCCTGATGGAATCACCAGAGCATCTTCTATTTGATCGATGATGATGTTGGCCTGAAGTTGCGTGTTATGATAAATTGTAGCAGGCAGTTGATCGAAAGAAGCTTCAACGACGAAGGATTGTTCCACATCATCAAATGAAGGGTAAATTTTACTAACCTTTCCTTTAAAATTATCCGCTTTATGAGTATTCAGGTTGATATATACTGACTGTCCGCTAGCTAC
>JBCBHL010000600.1:0-2804 GCA_038525605.1 Bacteroidota bacterium | reverse complement strand
ACTCCTCCCGAGACTACCACAGTCAGCTGCCCGGTGTTATCTGCATTACAATCAAGGTTGAGCCCGTTTTTAGTATTTACTCTTTTGGTGATGGTAGCGCTCAAAGCAGCAGTAGCGTTACCTGCAGAGATTGTAAACTCATCAAAATCATCATCGGCAGTACATGGCGAACCACTGGTCACTTCCACCCTGTAATCACCTACAGCAAGTCCTGCAACCTGTAAGGGCAGTTCTGACCTCTGTACACTATTATCTGTAAAGAAGGCAGGCTGATCGAAAAGACCCGTAGCAGTGTTTTTCCTAAATACATTCACCACAAAAGGAGCAGTTCCCTCCGAAATGTTGATATCAATAGTGGTTGGTGTTTCAAAACAGGCAACAGTTTTATTAGTAATATCAGCCAGATCTATCGGTTGTGGTCTGCTAATGTTAAAATTATCAGGGTTCGACAGTGCAACAGGTTCATTACCCTTACAAAGATCTATCAAAGAGATGCTGTATCCATTCCCAGACGGTAATCCGGAGATGGTGTAAGCCCCAGAAGAAAGGTCGGACCTGTTGATAGTCCCGGTTCTCGGAGAAGAAAGCCCACCGCCTGATATGGTATACTGTAGTGAAATGTCATCGTCTGCAGCTTTGGAAATATTGCTAATGACTACACTACCATCATTACCTCCGGTAGCACATGCTACAGGTGTAATAGTTCCCCTGGTAATACTTGAGGAGCTAAAGCTGGCTGGTGCTGCTAAAGTTTGCGGACTGGAATTATCATTGTCACATCCAGGGGCAGAAGCACGGACATAATATTCTGTTGCATCCAGGTTATTGAAAGTATGCGTTCTGTTGGTTGTACCGACATTTACGGATGAACCAATCTGTGAGTTGGCAGAATTAAATAGGGTGTAGGTGTAGTTTTTACCAGCTACGCCACTGGGAGCTGTTACCGTCACTGATCCGTTACCGCCACCAGAATCGATACACGAAGGATCGATTTTAGAGATAACGGGATTTAGTTCAGGTCCGTCATTGGTAAGTGAAACAGTTCTTAGGTTGGGGTAAGATTCGCACTGATCTGTTACGGATAATGAATAATTGATTCCATGTTCAAGGCTATTTGGAGTAGAAATCACCCGGGAAGTTGTACTTCCGGTTATAGGTGTTGGCCCGCCGGTCAAGGTCCAGTTTAATGTTCCACGCCCCCGGTCTAATGTAATATTAATAGCCCCTTCAGCTATTCCGGCACAACTTGGTGTATTATCCTGAACAGATGATGAATATATTAAATCCTGGTAGCTGGATTCACTGATTTCAAAAAAGAATGTATCAAAACAAGCGCTTCTGGTATCGGATTCAATTTTGATTTCATAAATTCCCGGGTAAAGGATCAACTCATTTGTATTACCACCATCTCGGGTTACAGACAATCCGGAGTTGATCGTTACTGTCCTGAGCGATGTAGAGAATGGACTAAGAGTTTCAGTGAAGTTTCCAATGAATCCCGTACAAAACCTATCATTAGGTTGAAAAGTAGTTGTGAAGATGTTACTTGAATTTGCACCTTGTGTAATTTGGCTGTAAGTCCGTGAATTAATGTTATTAGGAAGGTTAGGATTATCGTCGCAATTTCCCGTTTCCGAATAGACTAATTGTGTTATTGTATACTTAAATGTTGTACTGGGAGGTGTATCACTACCATGAATGATCGTGAAACTCCCTTCATCATCAGGACATGTTGGTCTGTTTGGAAAGTAGTTTTGAATAGATGGCGGGTCAGGAAAAAACCTATAATTGCCTGTTACTTGCGTTGGTAATGACCCGGGAGTATTGAATTGACCTGAGGGCATAGTCCCACATATATTATTAGAACTTGTTTTGAACCGGAATCTATAATTTTTATTTAAATTATAGATGTAATTGCTCCCTAAGATATCTTCAAGTGAGAATGAAAAAGAGCCATTTTCCGGGTCTCCTCCTTTTCTTTCAAATATTTGTTCATTAACGGTCCTATCGACAAAATTTCCATTGACAATTTCCCCTATTTCAACTTCAAAATCACCTAAGGTTGGCATATTGACATAGTTAAATGTCAACTCATCTCTTGTACAGTAATTTCCGGGAGGTGTATTTGTCAGCGTAGCACTTGGAATTGTGAGTAACGTTGGAAAAACACCTAAATTGATACTTAATGCCGGTCCATTTGGAAAAATACTGCCCGCACCACCACTTATTCTAACTCTGCCACCGCATCTGGTGTCTAGTCGTCCATTTGCTTCTGTAAAAAGAATATCAATATTTTCATTAATTGAAATCGCACCGTTTGCCGAAGTGGTGGCTACCCTTCCATGTACTCTGATTGATTTTGGAGTACCTCCAGTAATACCTCTGATAAATCGAGTGTTATTACTGTTTGAACCGTTTGGTAAATTATATGTAACAGTTGAATTGTTAGCCCTGGTAACGGTAATTTTCATCCCATCCAGTGAAACGGTACCATTTCTTGAAAACCACCAACTTAAATCGTAGTTCACATATTCATTTCTTTGACCAAGTACAGATGTAATTGGTGCAATTAGAATCATTATCAACAATATAGGTTCAAGGCGTAGTTTCGTTTTCATATTAATCATATGATTTTTTATCAAAAAGAATGTCATCTTCTGATAAGTATTCTCTTAGTAGCAATAGTGTTATTATGATTTATGTAAAGCTGGTATACCCCTGGTTTGACATCAGCGACATTCCATTCTACCAGGTAGTCTCTTTTACCTTCCACTTTCTGATGTTTGATTTTCCTGGCTGTCAGG
>JBCBHL010000599.1:0-2809 GCA_038525605.1 Bacteroidota bacterium | reverse complement strand
AGCCATATCATTGGAAACTCTCAATTCATTTCAAGAAACCACCCGGACATGGTGGGGCAAGGTTCATTCCTGACCAGTAAAGACAGAGTTGATTTTTTAGCGTTTATAACTCCTGAGCAACACAATGTTGCCATCGTCAATATGAGGTTATTCCATTTGAATTATGGCAATACAATCATTGTCACTCCACAGAAAGATGGTTCCTTCAAGTCTATGCAGGTAGAAGGCAAGATGCAAAGTAAAGATGACAGTGAAAATTATGAATACATCAGAAACAATGTATTGAAACGGGAAAAGGTCGTTGCGTTTCTTACCGACGATGGTGTGATTTAAGCAGGCTGCTCCAAAAGACATTCATTGGGTTTTTTCATTCAAGTTGAAATCAACTGGTTGAGAAGTTTTTGATCAATGTAATTGTTATCCAAACCTAGACCACTATTGAAAAATACTTTTTTCAAAAAAAGGCACTAAATAGACCACATTAACAGTTTTCTTTATGCTTTTTAGTGTTCGACACCTTAAAACTATCCCTTCTCGCTTATTTTCGAAGTTTTTAAAATCGGCCTTGAGGAAAATACGTTAAGAAAATTAGTCAATGAAACGGCTAAAAAACTTAAGGTGTTTGACGAAGGACCGGGTCGGTGCGATTTCCTAAGTTTTCAGTGAAATTGCTGCGCGGGCAGCCCCGCTGATTTTTAGTGATTTTCCTCACAGCCTTGATCTTTTTGCCGGGGTGCCGGGCACTTCGTTTTTGGATCAAACCAAAAATGAACGAAAGCTAGAAAAACAGAAAAAATCTGAATAAACAGGAGATCCTAATCCTAAGGCGATACATTGCCAGATTGTTCTGTTTCTTTTATTAATTAACTATCTTAACAATTGAACCAAATCATCAAACAATTATGAAATCACTCTCACAATTTGCATTATCAGTATCACAGGTACAAAAAATTAAAGGAAGCGGAACAGGCTCCACGGGTGGTTCCGGTGGGTTGAATCCAATTCAACATTCAGTTGCCTATGCAGAATTGGGCCTGACCGTCGTTGAACAACAAAGCCAATAAAATAGAAGTAGCTAAAAAGTTTAAGCAAGTGAAAGAATCAGCTGCTATTTTGTTGATTCTTTCAAGCATTTCACTAAAACTATATCCTAAACCTTTTCAGGGCTTTTTATCAGTCACAACATATCTTGGTCCATCGGCAGTAGCCTTACCACCTGTTATATGACCTAGTTTTGAGTCTTGAATGACCCATCGAGTCAGTGTTTGTTCGATTTTCATATGGATCGGTTTTTAGTAAATAATCAGTTATCAGTGATTACATTAGTCTTGTAGTTTTCCTCTTTAGCACCACACTTTTTCAAATTATAAGAAACTAACAAAAGCGATAGCCGGGAATTTAAATATCAGACTTTATTTTCAATATATTCTTTGTAAACAGCTATCGGTATAAGGGCGGTCCATCCGCAAAAGTCTTTCTTAGCAGGCATGCCATAGGCGATTAAATCAGGCGCACAATTCTCCCAGAACGTATCTGTGGCTTCAAATACTTCTGCTACTCCTGCATAAGTTTTGACTGCCAGCTCCTGCGCCAATGCATGCTGACCGTTAGCTGAAAGACCCTTTAAAACCATGTAAGAAGTTGGAGCCCAGACACCTCCCAGCCAGTAATCACCCCAACCTTTATAGTCTGGGTCGTCTGCTGACAGCGCCGGCAATGGCATTTTACGGTAAAACTCATCCGGATTGGTCAAATGCGCCAGAAAACGCTCCATGCGATCAGCCGGAATCAGCTCTCCGAGCAAAGCCCAGTACATGCCAATATGTTTCCGCTTGATTTGCTCACCATAACCCAGGTCATAATAAAATGCATCTCCATCGTTCCAGCACAATTGATTGACTGCCGCTTTTACTTCGCGGTGAAAACTATCATAAGCAGCAATGTCATCGTCCGCACCAATTTCTTTGGCAATGAATTTTAACTGCAAGGCAAACATGGCCATCTGAGCAGTAAAATCTACCAATCTGCTCTCTTCATTCCATACTCCCTGCAGCGTTTCCATATATTCTTTGATGAACAAATCCAGACGTTCCTCTGCTGTGGAACCGCTCATTTTACCGAGTTTATCACCTAGTTCGTGATGTGTCATTCCATTACCTTCATCTGTTGTCCAGCCGTGTGGAAATCTGGGAATATTATCCATGCCCATACCCAGCGTATCTCCCCAGAATAGCTTGTCTTCACCCTGATAAGTAGCTACATGAAACTCAAAATTTTTCTTGAGTACCGGATAAGTTTTTCTCAGTCGTTCTTTGTCTTTTTTAACTGAATAGATTTCCGTTTCGGCAAGTGCCAGCAGAGGCGGGTTAATAGAAACAGGATGTGATTTAGGCCACAGTGGCCTGCCGTCCTTTCGATATTCCCGACAAATAAAACCGTCGGCTTCTATCCTGTCGTAAAAATTGTCCAATGCCTGGTACACCGGTAATTCATCGAGGTGATATTTGGCAAAACATACGATGAAGCAGGTATCCCAAAGAAAAATATTATCAGAAAATGCAGCGTCAACAAAAGGTTTTTTGAAAAATGGTTCGCTATCTCCACCGCGGACTTTCTGCCTGGTGATCTCAAGAGCTTTGTCATACATCCTTCGACTCAGCTCTGGCGTGACCTGAAACCCTTTAGGCTGAGGTGCCGTTTTCTGCTGTACTTCCTTTTCATCTGTCGTGCAAGCTGATGCCACCGCCGCTGTACCAACCAAACCGAGCGCTACTTTTGCATTAAAATCTCTTCTTTTCATGAATCTACC
>JBCBHL010000598.1:0-2813 GCA_038525605.1 Bacteroidota bacterium | reverse complement strand
AAAATGGAATGAATATTTTTTTGATGGCATCTTCTTCAATTCCTGATCCACTATCACTGATTGAGATGACCACACCTCCCTGATCGCCAATTTGTGCCGAAATCTTCAAGTCTTTTTGTTCTTTTTCATCACCAGCTAAAGCCTGGATGGCATTTTTCACCAAATTGATCAGTACCTGCTCAATCTGCTCCAGGTCGATTCTGAAAGTGAGCGAGTTAGGGATTACTTCATATTTTAAGTTTACATTCGCTTCCTCCATCTCGAATTTCAGCAAATTAATCACATGATCCAGGCAATCTTTTACGACTACCTCCTCAAGTTTAGGAAGGGTAATTCGTGTCATATTTCTGAAATCACTGACAAACTTGATCAAGCTTTTACTCCTTCTGTGAATGGTCGTCACAGCGAGATGCAGATCTTCTACTTCTTCATTACTGATCTGATTCACATCCAACTCATTATTTAATTGATGGTTTAGCTCGGTTTCAACGGTAGCAGCCAGAGATGAGATTGGTGTAACGGAGTTCATAATTTCATGTGTTAGCACTCGAATCAGGTTTTGCCAAGCCTCCATTTCTTTTTCTTCAAGTTCACTCTGAATATTCTGAAGCGAAATCAATTTAAAATCCTTTCCTCTCATAGAAAGCTCAATTGCATAGATTGCCAATTGCGAATCTGTTCCATCATTACCTATTTTAACCAGGTCACGACCTCCGGTTTTCAGGGATCTGAAGCTATCTACCAGCTGAGTGCTAAGATTGTTCAACTGCCGGATATTCTTAATCATTTTAAGATTGAGTAACCTCTTGGCAGCAGTATTGATGATCTGTATTTCACCTTCATTATCAAAAGTGATAATACCAATACCAACATGCTGAACGATCGTCTTTAAGTACTGATGCTGAGCTTCCTTTTCTGCCCTGATTTCACGAAATTTTTTGATCACATTATTAAACTCCCTGTAGAGAAGACTCAGAGACGAGTTGTCCTTTCGTTGAGGATAGGTGTGAGAAAAATCATCATATTTGATACTTTCCAAAAAGCCAACCACCTCTTTATTACTCTTGTCGAGGTATCCTACCAACAGACTCACCTGAACGAGAATGAGCAGAAATACGACAAAAATTGTAAAAACAATGGAGTCATTGTACAACAAATGTGTAAATAAAAATATGGTTAGGATCAGAATACCTACCCTGATTAATATGTTCGTTCTGACGCTGTTAAAGCCCATGTTTTTCTAGTCTTCTGTATAAGGATGCCCTGGTTAGTCCTAATTCTTTTGCGGCTTTGGAAATATTGCCGTTATACTTTTGGATCACTTTCTGAATGACTGTTTTTTCTACATCTTCCAGATTAAAAGTTTCCAGCTCGTTTCCATTGCCGTCAGGCTTATGAGTTAAGAAGAAAAAGTCGTCAGCAGTCAGCGCTGATTCGTCTGACATAATGATAGCCCGCTCAATCGCATGCTGCAATTCCCTGATATTTCCGGGCCAGTGATACTTCTGAAGCTTTTTCATCCCCGATGAAGATACTTTTTTCACGGCTTTACGATACTTATTACTGTAAGATTTGATAAAGTGATCTGCCAGTAATGGGATGTCTTCATGTCTGTCTCTTAAGGGCGGGAGGTGAATTTCCACTGTATTGATCCTGTAAACAAGGTCTTGTCTGAATGTGCTTTCTGTCACCATATCATACAATGGCATATTGGTAGCGCATACCAGCCTGATATTGACTGGAATTGGTTTGTTGGTTCCAAGCCGGATGACCTCTCTCTTTTGTAGTGCAGTTAATAGCTTAGACTGTAGCGGCATACTGAGATTTCCTATTTCATCAAGGAATAATGTGCCATCGTTGGCAACTTCAAACCTACCTGCCCTGTCTTCTTTAGCATCCGTAAATGATCCTTTTTTGTGTCCGAACAGTTCGCTTTCGAAGAGTGTTTCTGTGATGGCTCCCATATCTACCCCTACAAATGCATTGTCTTTTCTCAAAGACCGCTGATGAATAGCTCTGGCAATCAGCTCTTTACCTGTACCGTTTTCTCCCAAAATCAAAACATTGGCATCAGTTTTAGCAACTTTATCGATGATATTAAATACATCTTTAATCTCTTTGCTGGTGCCAATGATGTCTTTGAATGGTTGATTGCTATCGTCCTCAAGCTGCTTTTTGGCTTGTTTTAACTTATTCACTTCTTTGTAAGACCTCTTCAGCTTTACTGCGGTGGCGAGCGTAGCGATTAGTTTTTCGTTTTGCCACGGCTTCAGTACAAAATCCGTAGCGCCTTCCCGGAGCGCCTTGACAGCCATTTCCACATCTCCAAATGCAGTGATGAGAATGACGACTGCCTGCGGATCCCTTTCCATAATCTGTTCCAGCCAGTAAAAACCTTCCTTTCCACTGGTAGTGTCATGACTGAAGTTCATGTCCAGAAGAATTACGTCGTAAGTGTCGTGGTTTAATAGAAATGGGATTTTTTTTGGGTTCTTTTCAATAATTACCTGTTGCGCATGCTTCTTTAAGAGCATTTTAGCAGCTAACAACACATCTTCGTCATCGTCGATGATCAATATCTTTCCTAATTCTTTATCCACGTTCATTTAAATTTTATAGTTTTCTTAAAGGGCTTTCACCGTTTAGGCTTTTTAGAGAATGAAATTTAGTATGTGTTTTTTTAATTGGTACTTCATCAATCTTTCAACAAAAAACTTTGACTTCATCAGTCTGATCAATTCTCTAAGCTTATAACAGCCAGATTATTTGTATTTGACAGTCAGAAATTATGCCAACAGTAATTTACCCCTCTG
>JBCBHL010000597.1:0-2813 GCA_038525605.1 Bacteroidota bacterium | reverse complement strand
AAACATAAATGGTAAATCAGTTCGATTAATTGCCGAAAGAGGGAGTTTTTGATTAGCGAACCGAGTCACCTTCGAAGATTTTTAATTCAAGCAGTGCATATTGATCAGCAATCTGTCGGGGTTCTGCCGCTGTATTCTTCAAATGTTTGTCAAAAAAGGCAGTTACCAGTTTTGTGGTGATTTCTATGCCCAGCTTAGCGTCTATTTCTCCATTGCCAGTCAAAGATTTCACGGGAACCATAAAGGGGATGTCCATAAAATTCGGATGGCCGGAATTCAGGATTTTCGCCTCATAAAAATAATCCGAACCTTTGTTGATATAAACGTGAGAGCTGATGTCTTCATGTTCTGCTGGCCAGTCGGCAGAGACAAAAAGATAGGGAATGTGGTACAAAGTATCTATCTGGTTTCCCCACTGGATTCCATCAAGGTTGACTGCAGCTTTAATTCGTTGATCTTTCATAGCAACATTTCCAGCAGTTCCTCCGCCAACTGAGTGTCCGAAAGTTCCAATTTTATCGAGAGCAAGTCTCCCTCGTAAAAAATCGGATTGATTCCAGGTTTCAAGTAAGTCCAACACAGAGATGACATCTTCGGCCCATCGGTTTTGTGTTCTGCCCTCAAAGTAGACTTTTACCCCTTTCCTGACGATGGGATGTCTTTCCTCATAGCTAAGACCATTTTTGAATGCTTCAATCACAGGCCCCACTTCTTCGTAAAAATTGGTTGTGTTTTTTGCGTTAAAGGCTTTGTCAAAATAGGCTATTCTGCCGTCAGGAAAGGTGGTTCCTAAGCTTTCATAAGTATGATTGATGTTGATGATCACATAGCCCTGGCTGGCAATCTCAGAAAGCAGGGCATAGTAACCGGTAGGGATGGTCGCAAATCCGTGGGAAAATATCAAAACAGGAAAAGAACCAGGTGCCACTGGTACATCTTGGTAGGCATGAGTCTCGATATAATCCAGGTAGTGTAGAGCAGATTTTGGCAGACCGTAATTAGTAGCAAAACCTGATCTGCCAGCATAGTCTTCATATGCTTCACTTTCATGTGCATCAACATCAATAGTAGCAGGATACCAGACTTTGACCATAAATTCCCGTTTATCTTTGGGGTCTTCCGTAATGACTTCTTCTCTAGAGGTCTTTACGTGAATCATTTTTGTACCTACCTGATAATTACCCGCTGGTTGTGGAAGGTCGAAAACAGGAAGTAAATTTGGCAAAACCCAGCCAGTCGACATTAAGACTATGACTAAGAAGAAACCAATTGCCCGCTTAAAGGACAATTTCACTGCATCTGTTGATTTAAGAACTTTTAATCTCCATAACAATAACAATACAAGTATGTAAGCAGATGCCATTTGCCAGCGCCACCCCTCTACAACCAGGTGGAGGATTAGAAGTGCACTAGGAAAAATCAACAGAAGTTCCTGACGCAGGTGTTTGCTAAGAGGCCTTTTTACAAATGGCAAAATAGTTACGGTTAATAGAAGGATGATCTCCAGAAATCTCATTGAATTGTATGATTATATGTTAAAATAAAAATTACAGGGATTGAATTCTTATCGATAAAAAGCCAAAGTGTTTACTTTCAATAATTGCTTCAAAATTTGGGTCTAAACGGAGTAATTTCAAGGTTGAATCCATGCCTAAACCGGTATTCTGTCAACTAATACTGTTATTGACTGATGGTTGATGCTTCCATGCTCATTTAAAAGTATTTGGTGATTGCTGATTCGTAGATTACCTCCTAAATACGTTCTTTCGCTTAAGGACAAAATGTGTTAACAAAAATTTAATTTGTTGATTATGCAACTATTATTGAATAATTGACTCTTTAAGGTGGTAATACTGAAACAATTCGTATTCCTGATAGTATACAGTAAGAATAGATTGTAAACACTTAAAACAAGGTCACTTTTTACAAAATCATAAAATCATGTTTAAAAACTTTTCGTTGCTATGCATTTGCATGCTGGTTTCATCAGGTGTTTTTGCACAGCAATACACATTAAGCGGATACATCAAAGATGCTTCCAATGGCGAAGCATTGATTGGTTCATCGGTATTCGTGAAAGAAATAAGCGGAGGAACCGTTTCAAATGTCTATGGGTTTTACTCCATTACGCTTCCCGCTGGAACTTATAATGTAGAGATCAGCTACATTGGTTTTTCCACCATCAAAAAGACTTTCGAATTGAGTCAAGACATTCGCTTCGATGCAGAACTATCAGCGGGTAGTGAGCAGCTTCAGGAAGTGGTAATCACTGGTGAAGCGGTAGACGAAAATGTTACTTCTCTGGAAATGAGTACGGTGGAGCTGGACATTCAGTCGATCAGAAAGGTGCCGGTTTTTGCCGGGGAGGTAGACATCATCAAAAGTATTCAGTTGCTTCCGGGAGTAAGCTCGGTTGGTGAAGGGTCTTCCGGTTTTAATGTCCGGGGAGGTAGCGTCGGTCAGAACCTGGTACTGCTGGATGAGGCACCAGTCTATCAGTCGTCTCACTTGTTTGGTTTCTTTTCTGTTTTCAACCCCGATGCAGTGAAAGATGTAAAACTGTATAAAGGAGGAATTCCAGCCAAATACGGAGGAAGGCTTTCTTCTATTCTGGACATTAGAATGAAGGAGGGAAACAATAAAAAGTTTACGGTCAACGGTGGACTGGGAACGGTTTTTAGTAGATTGTCCCTGGAGGGCCCGATCAAAAAAGACAAATCCTCATTTATCATCGCAGCAAGAAGATCTTATGCCGATGTTTTGGCCAGGCCATTTACCGATGTACTCGATGATGGTGCCGCACTGTTTTTCTA
>JBCBHL010000596.1:0-2822 GCA_038525605.1 Bacteroidota bacterium | reverse complement strand
CGGACACTAATGATTGTGAATTCATAAATCTTAAAATTACAAAGTTTGACCGTTACAACATCGAAAATTTATCAATACAAAACTTAACGTGATAATATCTATCAAAAGAATACTATTTGCTACTCGCTCATTTTAGTGGAAGCATCCAATTAATTTCTTTGAAAAGCACAAGAAATCAATAGAAGCTAACTAACAATATGCAACTGTAGGGGTTAATCCTCCATGAATGTAAAAGAGATCGCCAACATTGTTAATTTCGGACTTGTTGTTCTTACCTGGATGGTGCAGTTGATCGTATATCCCGGCTTTTTATACTACAGTACTGAAGATCTGGCAAAATGGCATCAGGCCTATACGCCAGCAATTAGCATCATCGTAATTCCGCTGATGTTTGGTCAGTTATTCATTTCCGGCTACCTGGTTTTCAACAAATTAGACTTACTGAACAGCATAATAATGGTCTTGGTTATACTGGCTTGGATAATTACCTTCGTTTGGGCAGTACCGGCACACAATAACATTGCTTCAGGTATTGAACCTCAGCAACAAGCAGCTGACTTAGTAAAGATTCACTGGTATAGAACGTTTGTCTGGTCTGCTATTTTTATATTGGGTATCATTGCTAATTATAAACCGGATAGCGGTATCATTGAATAACTGCCATTGATCGATGTTGCATATATGCCCGGCAACAGCTAAAATCTCCAAATCCACCAGACGCTGTTTATTGGTAAAACTTTTCGCAGCTTTCAGAAATACAAAGTCATCGGACCCCATGATTACGAGACTATTGATGGTAAATGTCTTGTGATAAAAATCACTCAGTAGTCTGAAAAATTCCTTGTAGAGCCCCACCCATTTCATGTATTCCTTTTGAGTGAGCTTACCCGCCTGCCGCTGATAGATTCTCCTCGCCAGCTGATTTCTTTTTTTCGGCATCAGCAAGTAGGAAAACATGCTATACATGGTTTTGTAAGACAGAAACAAATTGAAAAACCTGGCCAGATGTACAAAGCCTTTAATCGCCAGGTTTCCTTTAAATATAGCCCCGGAAAATACAACGGATCTCACCTTGGCAGAGTATCGGGAGGTGTAATCCTGAATCAATACACTACCAAAGGACAAGGTGACAAAGTGAGCGCTCTCTATTCCAACCGATGTGACTACCTCATCTATATCCTTTGAAATCAGTTCAAATGTATAATTTGGGAAATCAGGTTGGATACTCTTAGAGTCACCATGGTCTCTCAGGTCAATCAACAGCAGGTTAAAGTGTCTGGTAAAATCAGCAATCTGATACTTCCAGGTTTTAATACTTCCTCCCGCCCCGTGGATGAACACCACCCAGCTATCAGCATTCTCATTGATATGTACCTGATGATTTAACATACTATCGGCAATTGCTACACAATTCCTTCCTTATAGGTATCAATCGCTCTTTGCCTGGCCATCTTATGATCTACCATTGGCTTATAATCAAGATTCTGAAAATCAGGAACCCATTTCCTGACATACCTCAGCTTTTTATCGAACTTCTCCATTTGGGCCGTCGGATTAAATACCCTAAAGTAAGGTTGGGCATCTACACCTGTTCCAGCGGCCCATTGCCAGCCACCATTGTTAGACGCAAGGTCAAAATCCAGTAGCTTTCGGGCGAAATAAGCTTCTCCCCATCGCCAATCCAGCAATAAGTGTTTGGTTAAAAAACTGGCAGTAATCATTCGGACTCTATTGTGCATAAATCCCGTAGCATTCAGCTCTCTCATGCCTGCATCCACAATGGGATATCCCGTTTTACCTTCACACCATTTTTTAAAGTCTTCCTCACTGTTGCGCCATTGGACGCCATCATATTTTCTATTGAAATTATGTTCAACCACATCCGGGAAATGCCATAGAATAGATGCATAGAAATCGCGCCAGATCAATTCGTTCAGATATTTTTCATTAAGCGCCAAAGCGTCATTGGCCAGCTTTCGGATACTGATGGTACCAAATCTCAAATGAACACTCAATCGGGAGGTTCCTCTTACAGAAGGCAAATCTCTTTTTTCGTGATACTCAGATACAATGGATTTATCCAATTGTCGCTGTGGGAATTCGATTGTTGAAGGTTCAAAACCCATTTCTGCCAGAGAAATGACTGGTTGCGAATCAGATTGATGCCAGTTGTCAATCTGCTCCGAAGGATAAGGCTTCAAAGCATATTCAGTTAGGGTTTTCTTCCAGAGTTTACTGTAAGGCGTGTAGACCTTATATGGCGTGCCATCAGCTTTTAAAATCTCATTCTTTTCGAATATCACCTGATCTTTCTTCGCTATAAACTTAACGCCTTGCCCTTCAAAAAACTCGTAAACCGCTTTATCCCTCTTCCTGGCATATGGTTCATAGTCTTTGTTTGCATAGAGTCTGCCTATATCATAATCCTCTGAAAGGTCTTTCCAAATCTGTTCGGGAATACCATATCTGACATCCAGGTTGACGCCTCTTTCTTTAAACTCTTTTGAAAGTCGTTCGATTTCACCGTGAATAAAAGTGACTCGGGCATCATCTTTATCTTCCAGTTTGTCCAGAATATCTCTGTCGAAAATAAAAACAGGCTGTACGGGATACTCATCCTTCAAAGCATAGTACAAGGCTGCATTATCTTCTATCCGCAGGTCTCTTCTAAACCAGAAAAGTGTTACTTTATTTTTCATTGATGCGCTGCTCCCTTATAACATTCTCAGAGTGGACATACCACCATCCATTCCGATAAGTTGTCCGGTCATCAACCCTGATTTATCTGATAAAAGGAACTCTGCCAGCCTTGAAAAGTAACG
>JBCBHL010000595.1:0-2823 GCA_038525605.1 Bacteroidota bacterium | reverse complement strand
TATTCCCTGACCAGCCGTATCGAACATGTCTTTGATCATAACGCTAACTACATGAGTTCTGTTTTTATTGAGTAAAGTCAATCGTTCCTGAGTGGCTTTTTGCGCAAAGGATTTGTGCTTTTTTAATTGTGAGCGATTTATTTTTTCAGATTCGACTCTACCAATACCATTGTCTCTTATGGTGCATTCTAAATATACGATCGATTGCTCTTTTTCAGTATCTATTTTAATTCTTGAAAAATAGATTTGGAGCATTTTCAACCCGGACTTATGCAACAATCCGTGTTTGATGGCATTTTCGAGATAAGGCTGAATGATCATTGTGGGAATGAAAAAATCCATGTCAGTCAGTTCCTCATCAATAGTGATAGAGTAATTGAAATTTTCTTCAAACCGCAGTTTCTCCAGCTCCAAATATCTTTCAATATTCTCAATTTCCTTGTCAAAGGCAATTCGATCTTCCGAGCTGTTTTGTAAGTATTCCCTTACCAAATCTGCAAACTGCCCCAGATAGTTACTGGCTTCCTCTTTTCTGTTCCGAAGTATATAATCCTGAATGGAATTAAAAGCATTGAAAATAAAGTGAGGATCCATGCGCGACCGCAGATTTTCGAGCCTGAGGGATGTAAGTTCTTTTTCATAAACTAACTGATCATATGCTTTTTGTGATTCGATTTGTTTTCGCTCATAAATCACTCTAATGATTATTAAGCCAACCAATATCGCTGCAACAGAAACTAGTGATAAAAACCAAATCGTTCGGTAGAAAGGGAGTCCGATAGAAAAACTGATTTGCTGCGTTGAAGATTGGGTGTTCCTGAAAATATCCCGTACGCGCATTTTGATCACATATTCACCGCTTGCGAGGTTGAACAACGTGAGACGATCCTCGCCTTTGTTCAGAATTTTCCAGTAATCGGAATCATTGATTTTATATTCAAATACAAGAGACTTTTCGGTTTGAAAACCATTTGCCGCCAAAGTAATACTCAGGTTGTTTTGATCGTAGTTGAAATGATTTTGATCGATCAGGTTGACCGGAATTTCATTCATGGTAATTTCTCGTATCAAAAAGTCAGGTGCAGGCAGAGTTTTGAAAACTGTCTCCGGATCTATTTTAAATAGTCCTTTATTGCTCAGACAGAAAATCTCCCCATCCATTGAAATCATTTCCGCAACGCGGTAAGTAGGCAGGCCATCTTGTTTGGTTATTACTTCAATTTCATCTGTAACAACATTTATTCTGGCGATTCCTTTGGTAGTACTTGCCCACAATAAATCATCTACTGCCAATAATACAGAAGTCTGATTGGAAGGTAGTCCGGAGGTAGTATTGTATTGCTTGACGATTTGATCATTTTCAACGCCATATATGCCACCATCATTAGTACTCAACCAGATAATTCCATTGTCTGTCTTTGTGATATCAATGGCGAATATGTGGTCGTCATTCTGTTTGGTGATGATGGTAGAATTCAGGTTTTCATCAAATGATATAAAATCTGTTGAGGTGCCCAGGTATATTTTTTTGGTCGCTTTGTCAAAATATACCGCATTACTCCGGCCACCAGCGATCCCTTCAATAGCGAATTCAGGTTGCTCAATTTTAATTTTCAAAGACATATTATGCAGTGCGATTAGAATTTCCTTGCCTTCACTGGCTGCAATGTCTTTGACACTTCCAATATGTTTATCTGTAAATAGCTCATTTTTTTCACTATCGTAAGCCAATAGCATTCCATCTAGTCCTGCCACTATCTTTTTTTGATCAGCCAAAAATAGCAGCTTATTTATTTTGGATTTTAGCTTGTAGAGTGTCCTGATTTTTTTCTTTTGAATGTCAAAAACTCCTATTGCTCCTGAAAAAGAACCCATTAGTATCTCCCTATTATAAGGTGTGGCACTCAGCAGGTTCGAATAGTCGTCGGGTAAATTGTATCGTGTAATTCCAAGATTCGGAATTACAAAAACACTGTTGTTAATAGTCGCGATCCATAGATTACCGTTGATGTCTTTTTCTATATCGGTAGTTGACTCATTTTTCAGAAAACAATCTTCAACGATCAACTGGTCTCCGGCTATATGGCATTTAAATGTGCCATCATTTGTGCAAATCCAAATATAGTCATCCATCAAAACTGTTTTGCTCCAATTCAAATCCATCAAAATAGGAGGTATTTTAACGATGGAAGGTGAGTTAGCTTCAAGGTCGATTTTTATAAGGTTTTGCTCTTTGTTTCTCCAATAAATAAACAAATTGTCATCTGTATTGAAATAGTTTAACGAACGCCTGTTTTGAGGCAAAGGGGTTTTAACTAGATCAGTAATCTGATTGCACTTGTCGAGATATTTCAATAGAGATCCACTTAAAAAGTAATGTAAACCATCACGGTAAAACAGAGGGCCTTCTTCATAACTACGTCGGATAGATTTTATCAGCGACTTATTTTGAAAATTATAGATCTTGTGTTCGCCAGGTATGGTGATGAGTACACGATCATCGGTTTTTTGGAGAAACGAAAGATTGTTGCCGAAGATTTTTTCATCTATGAATACTTTAAGTGAATCATTTTCTACATAAAGAATCTGACCAGTAATGTTGTAGCACCAGATTCTTCCTTCTTCATCTTCAGAAATTTGGAAAACTGATAATCCACGCTTAACCGGACTTGTATATTCCCGGAATTGCTTGCCATCATATTTGAAAAGTCCCAGATCACCGGCCACCCACATATATCCGGCCCGGTCTCGATACAGGTCATAAACTTTAATGTCTGGCAAACAATTCCGGGAATATACAAGTCCGGTTAAGCGTGGATTATC
>JBCBHL010000594.1:0-2830 GCA_038525605.1 Bacteroidota bacterium | reverse complement strand
TGTCACTTCATACTTGCCATTTTTCTGAGAATAAATCGGCTTCCCCTTTTCATAACCCAACAACGGAGCATTGAAATACTTACCATACAATAAAGGTCTGGAGGGATACTGTTCCATATTCAAATAGTAAATCAGGCCCAATACATTCCTTGGATCATTTTGATTAATTGGCGGTGCAAAGTTTGCCCTTACCAGCACTATACCATAGGACATATAGCCTATCATCACAAATGATACTCCCAGCAAAACAGTATTTAATGTCACCCGATTTGTCTTGATACTGTAATAAATCGCATAAATAATCGCTGAGAAAACGAGGATTACAACCAACAGAACACCACTTCCAAATGGCATTCCCAGTGAATTTACAAGCCAGATTTCAGCAATCTTTGAAATATTTGCCAGTGTCACTAAACCATATAATACGAACAACAAGAAAGCTCCGGAGCACAACATAGCAATAGCCAAACCCCTTGCATTGGTTTTTTGATATTTTTTAAAATAATAAACCAGGCCTAGTGAGGGAATTGCCAGCAAACTCAACAAGTGAATACCCACAGAAAGCCCTATCACAAAACAGATAAGAATCAGCCAGCGGTTACTTTCAGCCTCATCCTCTTTTTCTTCCCACTTAAAAATAGCCCAAAATACAAATGCAATAAAAAAAGTGGCAATACCGTAGAGTTCGGTTTCGGTTGCCGAATACCAGAAAGTATCCGTAAATGCAAAGCTTAACGCTCCAACAATGCCTGCACCCCACGACAGCATATGAATATTTTCAACAGCTGAAGGAACCACTTTCCGGGAAATTCTGACAATGGTCCAGAAAAGAAAAACGATCGTTAAAGCACTGCTGACGGCACTAAGGGAATTAATAGCCATCGCCACTTGCTGTTCGTCACCCACTGCCAAAAAAGAAAAAACTCTACCTAACAACAGGAATAACGGACCTCCCGGCGGATGGGGAATTTCGAGTTTGTAAGAGCTGGCAATGTATTCGCCGCTATCCCAGAAGCTGGCAACCGGTTCCAGGGTAAATAGATAGACTGCCAGTACGATGACAAATAAGATCCAGCCGATGATGTTAGTAGTCCTTTGAATATTCACTGTGTTTTCGTTTAATGATAAAAGCGCAGACACAAGATATTTAACAGAAGTTTGAGAGAAAACCGTCAACCAGCAGATGAGGGCTGATTTAACTTTTTTTAAGTCTGTTTTAAGCTTTTTTAACAAGTTGACAGCTCAGTAGCAGTTTAAATTGAATGAAATAAATCATTCCTATCTCGCTGATTATCTTGCTACAAAGAACTATTTCAGCTAATTTTTCACATATTTTACAAGGGCGTGCAACCTTCTAGCGGTTTGTCACATCTACCTCTTGTAAGTAAACACCAAAATGACTCTGAGTATTAATAAATCTATTACAGAAGAAAAGCTGATTGCAGGATGCCTGAAAGGAAAATCCTGGGCGCAAAAAGCGCTATACGATCGCTATTCATCGCTGTTATTGGGAATCTGTATCAGATACCTGAAAGACAGAGACGATGCTGAAGATATCATGATACAAGGATTCATGAAGGTGTACAGTAATCTTCACAAGTTCAGAAGTGAGGGCAGTTTTGAAGGATGGATTAAAAGAATCATCGTCAATGAATGCCTTTCATTTATCAGAAAAAACAGGTCAATGTACGTAGAGACAAAGATTGACAAAGCAGAAAACAATCCTGATTGCAGCTTCCTCGACAAAAACCTGGAAGTAGAAGACCTGATGCGAATGATTGGCAAACTCCCTTCAGGATATCGGACGGTTTTCAACTTGTACGCAATAGAAGGATATTCTCATGCAGAGATTGCCGAACAACTGGGTATTAATATCAATACCTCCAAGTCGCAACTTAGCAGAGCAAGAAATCACCTGCAAAAGGAATTACTTGCCGCAGAACAACAATTGAATCAAAAAATTATTGGAGATGAATAAGAAAAACAACATCGATCAATTATTTGCCAATAAACTACATGGTGCTGGTGTAGAGCCTTCCAAAGCTGCCTGGGAACAGCTGGAAGCAAATCTCGCTCAGAATCAACAAAAGAAAGGCGTACTTTGGATGAGAGTCGCGGCGGCAGTCGTGATACTACTTGCTGCTACGCTTTCTTGGAAATTCTTCTCAGCAGAAGACTATCCACAGCACCAGTTTGCAAAAGCGCCAGCAGAATTTCTGAA
The DNA here is from genome assembly GCA_038525605.1 of Bacteroidota bacterium. GTDB lineage: Bacteria > Bacteroidota > Bacteroidia > Cytophagales > Cyclobacteriaceae > JANSWY01. The sequence continues at coordinate 609 of JBCBHL010000594.1, read as the reverse complement.
GGCTCCATTCCCAAAACCAATGCCTTTGCAAGAGATCAATTTAAGTGGTGTAATGGCTATTTACGATGCTTATGAAGCTGGAAATAAAAAAAATGAGAAAAATATTTTCAGCGTGCAACCTTCAAATAAGAGTCAGCATCTACCTAATGTAAGCAATCAAAAAACGATAGAATTAGTAGCCTTACAAAAACCTAAAAATGATCAGTCAAAAGAGACAGATCCGGTTTTAAAAAACACTGAAGAATTAAAAACTCCTGTAATTGCTCCGATCGAAACAGCTGTTGCTTTGCAGGATGAAACAAAAGTCGATACTGTTGATCCGGTAGCTATTGAAAGCCTGGAAGGCACATTCAAAACCGATCAGACAGTAGCGGTACTCAGTGAAGAACTTCCGAAGGTAACAATCACTTATGTGGGACAGGAAGAAAAGGCGAAAGAGAAGTCGAAGTTCTCTATCAAAAAGGTTTTTAAATCTGCCAAAAAGCTAGCAAATGGTGATTTAATTGCTGAGTTTTGACCTTGGGAGAATCTTAGATTTCTTCTGCTCTTCGTTCTGCTTATCTTTTATGATCAATCGTCAACTCAAAGCTGAAAGCAGGAGATGACGAT
>JBCBHL010000593.1:0-2873 GCA_038525605.1 Bacteroidota bacterium | reverse complement strand
GTGAAAAATCATCGCTTCACTATCAATATTCAATCCACTGATAACTTTACCTTTTTCGTAAGCCTCAGGATAGCCGCCTGACACACCCACTACTGTCGTTGCTGTCTCATCCGAAATGGAAATTTCAGACTGATCAAGTGTACCTGCCGCAGTTGCTTTTAGCAGTTCTACCAGATCAGAGGTAATTCGTGGCAATACCACTTCTGTTTCAGGATCGCCCATTCTTACATTGTACTCGATTACGTAAGGATCACCAGCTACATTCATCAGGCCAATGAATATAAATCCTTTGTACGGGATATCATCTTTTTTGAGCCCGTCAACTGTAGGTTTCACGATGCTTTCTTCTACCTTCTTCATGAATTCGTCACCAGCAAAAGGAACGGGAGAAACTGCTCCCATACCTCCGGTATTTAAACCTGTATCTCCTTCACCAATCCGTTTATAATCTTTCGCTTCCGGTAGAATTTTATAATGTTCACCATCCGTCAGCACAAAAACTGACAGCTCTATCCCATCGAGGAATTCTTCTATTACTACCCTGGTACTGGCATTACCAAATTTTGATTCTAGTAACATCTCTTTTAGTAATGTTTTGGCTTCAGACAAGTCCGAAGTAATTACAACGCCTTTTCCGGCTGCCAGCCCATCGGCTTTCAACACGTAGGGTGGTTTTAAAGTCTCTAAAAAGGAATAACCCTCCTCAACTGTATCAGCTTCAAAAGTTTGATATCCTGCCGTTGGAATTTGATGTTTCTGCATAAAAGACTTTGAAAAGTCCTTGCTTCCTTCCAACATCGCACCTGCTTTTCCCGGCCCTACTACCAACACATGCTTAAGTGCTTCATCAGTGTTGAAAAAATCTGTGATTCCTAATACGAGAGGCTCTTCAGGACCGACGACCATCAAATCTATCTGATGTGTTAAAACTGCCTGCTTCACAGCTTCAAAATCTTTGATATCTATTGATAGATTTTTGGCAATTTGAGCTGTTCCGGCATTGCCAGGAGCAACAAACAACGATTGACAATCCTTACTCTGAGCAATTTTCCAGGCAAAAGCATGTTCTCTGCCACCGGATCCTAAAACTAGTATATTCATTATATTCTCTCTTTAATCAGGGGTTGAAGGTGTTGTAAAAAGTAGTCGCACCATCAGCGCCCAAAATTATGCATAATCGCGAGAATATGGTATTGTTTGAAAGGATTTGAAATACGAATTGCAAGTATCTGCTATACAGCGACCTCCCGTTTCGCACCTGAATATCCGGGCTATGGCAAAACTATGATCTCAATATTGGATCTACGATCTTCAGACAAATTGGAAAACAATCGTCACTACGTAGATAATCAATAAGAGTGTTCAGGATTTAGTTAGCATATTCCGACATGAACTTAATTCTCATCAGCCTTACTTCTTCTTCAGAATAATCGTCTCCCAATTCATCCATGGCTTCATCCATTGAATCCGTGTCGACACTTAAGAAGTAATCGTAAATATCATCTTGTCGGTCGTCATCCAACACATGATCAATGTAATAATCGAGATTCAGTTTTGTCCCCGAATAGCAGATATTTTCAATTTCTTTGATCAGGGCATCAACAGGCAGATTTTGAGATTCAGCTATTTCTTCCAAATCAATTTTCCGGTCTATTTGCTGTATGATAAAAATCTTCAATTTTGATCGCTTGGCAGAAGATTTGATTACCACATCAGATGCTGTCACGATATCATTTTCATCGACATACTTGACAATCGCCTCTAAAAATGGTTTTCCAAACTTAGTGACCTTACCCATTCCTACCCCGTTGATCTGGGATAATTCCTGCTTGGTAGTTGGATATACAGTTGCCATTTCCTCCAGTGAAGGATCCTGGAATATCACAAATGGCGGAATCTCTTTTTGTTTAGCGAGTTTCTTTCTGAGGGCTTTGAGTATCTCGAAAAGATTTGCATCGTAGGACTTGGTGTCCAGCTTTATATTCTCAGATTCCTCTTCCTCCTGCCCCGGGATAAATTCATGATCTTTTGAGAGCTCCACGGAATAAGGTGATTCCAAAAACGCTCTCCCCTTTTCAGTAATCTTAAAGACCCCAATATTTTCTATGTCCTTCCCCAGAAACTCATTGAGTAACACCTGCCTAACTACAGATTTCCAGAATGATTCAGATTCGTCTGATCCTTTTCCAAATATTTCCAGCTCATTGTGATGGTAACTTTTAACATGCTGACTTTCCTTACCTACCAGCACATTTACCAAATGGCTTAGTGAAAAACGTTCATCTGTTTGCTGTACAGCCCTGATTACTTTTTCGACATGCTGCTGACCATCGAACTTTTCTTTTGGATGAACGCAATTATCACACATCCCACAATTGTCTTTGGAAAATTCTTCTCCAAAATAGTGGAGCAGCTGCTTTCTTCTACAGACAGAAGATTCCGCATAACTCGCCACTTCTTCCAACAGAAATTTTGCGTTTTCCCGTTCTGCTACAGTCTTATCTTTGTTAAACTTTTCTAGCTTGATGATGTCGTTGTAAGAGTAGAACATCAGGCACTTACTATCGATACCATCTCTACCGGCTCTACCAGTTTCCTGATAATATCCTTCAATAGACTTAGGCGCATCATAATGAATTACGAACCTTACGTCGGGTTTGTCGATACCCATTCCAAAGGCAATGGTCGCTACAATCACATCCACATCTTCGTTCAGGAAATCATCCTGATTTTTCATCCGCTGATTGCTATCCAATCCAGCGTGGTAAGGTGCGGCTTTCACATCATTTACTTTCAGAAATTCAGCGATCTCTTCTACTTTCTTTCTGCTTAAACAATAAATGATCCCGGCCTTTCCTTTGTGCTCTTTGACG
>JBCBHL010000592.1:0-2876 GCA_038525605.1 Bacteroidota bacterium | reverse complement strand
ATCAACGGAATCTCTGGTATCTTTTAATCTTTTTACATGGCTAACGAATCGATGGACTTTAGGGTAAAACTTAAATCCCGGGTCTGTTCTTTCTTTCCATTTGATAATTTGATCACTTCTGTAGTCCGTGTAAAAAGTTGCATTCAGTTCAATAACATTAAACTGAGAAGCATAATAGTTCAATTCATCTTTAACCCCTTTTGGAAAAAGGCCCGGGAGGTCTTTTTTAGTCCATTTGGGATAGCCCAATAGCACATTAAAGCTTTTTTCACCTGCGAATGCTTTAAATTGATCTTCAGGTAATTGAAAGTTGATTTCAGAAGGGTTATCTACAGCACCAAACTTCATTTTTGTCGATTTTTATTTAATAAGTACCAATGCCTCTCGCCATAGTAGTGGCCAGTAGTGGCATTATCAACATCAATAACAATTCAATTGTGATTAAGTTTTTGATGATCTTTGGGATTTCAATCAAATCTTCCGGATTGCCCTTCCTGTTTTTCATGAAAAATATGGTTGGATAAATAGACGCGATCCCGATGATGCTGAATACGCCAATCTTTGAATAAAACACCCAGTTGGAACCATAAAACTCTGCAGGTTTGCCCACCCAGAACCACAGAGCAAAGCCTGTGAATAGGACGATAATGGTACATATTCCGTACAGTCCGTCTACTTTTGCTAACTGTGCTATTTGATTCCTTTGGAGTTCGGGTTTCACTATTTTAAACTCGTAGAATATACTCCCAAATATTCCGAAAATACCGAGAAAATGGATATATTTTGTTATGATATCGATTGTCATTTCCGTTTATAAAATTATGAATTCATTAATCATGTGCCGAGATTAAATTTATTAATTTTAATTAACCTAAAGAATGTAAGTTTAAATTATGATATGATCAAAATTTTTCAACTATTAATCACCATTATCATATGCATTTGCCCTCTGCTGGTAAATAGTCAAAATAACTATGTGTTGGTGGGAAACCCTGATAGCCCTACTGCTGAAAAGTATTCTCTCAGTGGATTTATCAAGTCAGGAGAGTCGAAGGAATCGCTGGCAGGTGCTACTGTCCAGGCGAGAGGTACAAAGTTCAATGCTGTTACTAACCGTTATGGTAAATACGAGTTGAAAATTCCAAGAGGACAGTATATTCTGGAGGTGAATTTTATCGGGCATGAGCCTAAACTCTATTACATTGATCTACAAGGAAACGGTTCTTTTCACATGAGTCTTTCAGAATCGGTTTTAAGCTTACAGGAGGTAGTAATCGAAAATTCATCCTATGAAAGACGATTTAGTGAGATGCTCAGTGGTATCGAAAAGCTAACGATCGATGACATTAAAGATTTACCAACATTCCTTGGAGAGGTAGATGTCATTAAAAGTTTGCAAACACTGCCGGGTGTTTCCACTGCAGGCGAAGGTGCTTCCGGATTCAATGTTCGGGGAGGTCGTGCAGATCAGAATCTGATATTACAGGATGGCGGAATATTATTTAATTCGCAACATGTTTTGGGCTTCTTTTCATCTTTCAATCCCGATGCAGTCAATGGGTTTACATTATATAAAGGTAATGTGCCTGCTTATTATGGTGGCAGGAGTTCTTCAGTTTTAGATGTGCAGCTCAGGGATGGGAACTCAGATAAAATTCAGGGAAGAGGAGGTATAGGATTGGTTGCCAGCAGGCTAACAATCGACGGACCATTGATCAGTGATAAAACTACATTCTTGCTTTCGGGGCGATCTTCTTATTCCGATTGGATTTTGTCAAGGGTCAAAAATATTGATATTAGTCAAAGTAATGCTTCTTTTTATGATTTCAACGCTAAGTTGAGTCATCGGTTTAATAACAATAACAAACTGGATCTTTCTGTGTACGGTAGCAATGACAACTTCCGGTTTTCAGATCAGTTTGGATTTGCCTGGAGTAACCTGCTTTTAAATGCCACTTACAACCGGGTATTTTCTGATAGATTGCTGATGACTACATCGGTTATCAAAGGGGAGTATTCAAGTGAACTCGAAGACCCTTCTGGTATCGATGCTGCCAGAGTGAATAATGGCATTGATTATTATCAGTTTAAAAACCTATTTCTTTACGAATTAAATAAGAATCATACATTGAATTTCGGAGCAGAAGCTGTTTTGTACAGTATGAAGCCTGAAAGCTCGGAACGTTTGGGAGACGAATCCGGAATAACACCTGAAACCGTCAATAAGGAAAACGGAAGAGAACTGTCATTATTTGTGAATGACGAAATTAAGTTCAACCCCCGATGGTCTGCTAGCCTGGGCTTGCGATATTCATTCTTTCAGAATGTGGGAGACTACACAGTTTTCCAATATGCCGAAGATGGAGAAAGAGAGATTAATAACATTACCGACACTATTCAATACAACAAAGGAGATGTCATTAAATCTTATGGTGGATTGGAGCCAAGAGCATCCTTTCGCTTTGAGCAAAGTAAATTCAACTCTTTCAAGTTTGGATATAGCAGAATGCGTCAGTATATACATACTTTATCCAACACCACCGCAGGTACACCCACGGACATTCTTCAGTTGAGTAATACTTATGTGGAACCGGCGATTACTGATAATTACTCGGCAGGCTTTTTTAGAAATACTAAAAATGGGAAATCCGAACTATCGATAGAAGGATACTATAAGAATATCAGAAATCTGCTGGAATACAAAGATTTCGTAGAATTGTTATTGAATAATCATCTGGAAACAGATTTACTTTCCACCCTGTGAAAATACCTTTGGTCTTTTTATACAAAAACTCCACACCGTAAGATCTTCCCTGGGCGGAAAGTAAATCTGTTTCCAGATGATTATCCAACACCACCGCAGGTACACCCACGGA
>JBCBHL010000591.1:0-2909 GCA_038525605.1 Bacteroidota bacterium | reverse complement strand
ATTTTTTAATTCTAAAACAAAAGAACAATGAAAGATTTTATGTTGATTTTTATCGGTGAAGACTATTCGGATTTAGGCTACCCTTGAATTGTATTCCAGATAGTCCTCTTGGAGGAGCTGGATATCCCCTCCGTATCAATGGCTATAACCCAACCAATCGGTATTTATCTTCAATTTTGGATGAATTCATTTAATTTTTGATTAGTCATCAGCTTTAGAAATAGCAGCTTCGTTATTCTTGTGATTTTTATTTATTTTTTAATTCTAAAACAAAAGAACAATGAAAGATTTTATGTTGATTTTTATCGGTGAAGACTATTCGGATTTAGGGCTTTCACCAGAGGAAATACAAGGACGAATGGGCAAATGGATGGCCTGGAGTGAAAAGATGGAGAAACAAGGAATCGTAAAAGGTGGCGAAGCTTTACTACCGGGTGGCAGAAATATAAAAGGCACGGAAAGAACCGTTTCCGATGGTCCTTTTGCCGAAGGCAAAGAACTTGTTGGCGGCTTTTACATCGTTACTGCAAAGGACTATGATGCAGCAGTTGAAATCGCACAGGATTTCCCTGATTATGACCTGGGAAGCGTGGTAGAGGTGAGAGAAGTGATGGTGTTTGACCAGTGAGTCATCAAAAAGTTATGGACCATCTTTTCCGTCATCATTACGGAAAGATGGTCTCCGTGCTCACCCGTATTTTCGGGCTATCAAACCTAGAGCTTATAGAAGACGCCGTGCAGGATACTTTCATCAAAGCACTGTCTGCATGGCGAATGAACCCACCGGAAAACCCGGAAGCCTGGCTCACCAAAGCGGCAAAAAACAGAGTGATTGATCTGTTTAGAAAGCTTCAGGCAGATCAGAAGAGAATCCCGAAGCTGACAAGTGGACCCGCCACTCACGTAATCAACGAACTATTTTTAGACAATGAGATTGAAGACAGTCAATTGCGAATGATCTTTACTGCATGCCATCCTGTACTCAACCCAAAAGATCAAATTGCCTTTGCTTTAAAAACAATCTCCGGATTTAGTACCAAAGAGATTGCCTCCGCTTTGCTTTTGAAAGAAGAGACCATCAAAAAGAGACTAATGAGGGCCAGGAAATCAATTGCCGAAAAAGAGCTTTCATTTGAAATCCCACAAGGAGCAGAGTTACCTAAAAGGCTCAACAGAGTCCTTGAAACACTGTACCTTACCTTCAACGAAGGATTCCATTCCAACAGGAAGGATCTGCTCATCAGAAAAGAACTTTGTGGAGAGGCGATGAGGCTTTGTCAATTAATGAGGAATAATGAATACACCAGATCTCACACCGTACACGCACTCTTTGCACTGATGTGTTTTCACACGGCACGTCTGGATTCCAAGGTTGGTGAAAACCAGGAAATAATCGATCTCAAAAATCAGGACAGGTCCAAATGGTATGCCCCCCTGATCATTATGGGCAATACCGCCATGAATGAGGCCGTCACCGAAGAGCATTATACCAGCTATCACTATGAGGCTGCCATCGCTTCCGAGCACCTGATTTCCAAAAGCTTTGAGGAAACCAACTGGGACAAAATCCTGATGTGGTATGAACGATTAATCGAAATTCAACCTGCCACAATTACTGCATTGAATATCGCTGTAGTGCATATTCAGCGGAAAGACTTTGCAAAAGCCGATAAGCTTTTAGTCGAAATGGATCCTCTGGATCTGGAGCAGAGAGCCTACCTGTATTACGGCGCCTGGGCGGAACTTTACACACAACAGAAAGTATATGACAAAGCCATCAAAAGTCTAAATGAAGCCATCAGGCTGGTGAATAATGATGCTGAAAAAAGCTATCTGCTAAAAAAGAAAAGAACGCTGGAAGCAATGAATGTGTGACTTTTTAGTGTATACAATCAAGTAAAGCCAGACGATGAAAAGACACAGATCAATATCAATTACTCCTAAAAAACGTTATGTTTGACAGGTGAATTTACACTGCTGTTATGATGGAATTTAACTTACAAGACCTGATATTGTCGCTAAACAAAACCCCTGTAATTCTCAATGAATACTTAAAAGATTTGCCTGAGCAACTCATCCATCAAAATGAAGGAGAAAATACGTGGAGTCCTTTTGACATTGTGGGTCATCTCATTCACGGAGAGAAGACAGATTGGATGGTGCGGGCAGAAATCATCGTTAGCAACAATCAAAACAAAGAGTTTGAAGTTTTTGACAGGTTCGCGCAGTTTGAGGAGAGTCGTGGAAAAACTATCAATCAGTTGCTGAGGGAGTTTGAAAGTTTGAGACATGCTAACATCAACAAACTTAGGGTTATGAATCCTGATCGGGAAATGCTATTAATGGAAGGAATTCATCCGGAATTTGGTGCTGTTACACTGCAGCAACTGCTTTCTACCTGGATGGTTCACGACATGGGACACATCAGTCAAATTTCAAGAGTGCTATCAAAGCAGTACAAAAATACTGTTGGTCCGTGGGTTCAATATTTGAAAATTCTAAATGAGTAGTGCTGCCTACGTAATTCTGCATCAATAACACTTAACCCTGATGGATTGAACTAAAAAAGTTGCACCACAAAGAGTGCAACTTCCTTTCCTCATAGTTAAGCGAACAAAAAATGTTCATACGTTCAAAAAATTTATCAGGAAATACCCTTACATAAATTTTTGATAAAGTTAAATTATTTATCTGAACTCAATAGGTATTTTCATTCAATAATGTAGTATTAATCAGTGTTTAGGATTATTACAATTAAAAAATCCAAGCCAATTATTATGAAATTCACCATAAACCCCTCATTTAATTACAATAAGGGCATATCGGACTCAAATTTTGAAATGGGCTAAAATGAACTTTTTACTGGTTTAGCTCAGGCAAACTTTTTTTTGTATCTGGCAGGGGAAGTT
>JBCBHL010000590.1:0-2949 GCA_038525605.1 Bacteroidota bacterium | reverse complement strand
TGAAGGAGAAACTTTTAAAAGAGATCTGCTTCAGCTCTTACAACCAATTGATACAATCCCGGATTGAGAGATTTAGTTGCGAAGAATTGATATTGCACACCATCGGTAACGACAGATAAGTTAACTTCATCCGCATCTACCTTGTCGAGCTTTAAATTTGCTAAAGGGATAATAGAAGCACGGACTTTGATTGCTTGCTTTCCAGGAAAATCATTTATGAATGCTTTGAAGTTGAACTGTCCATTTTCTAATACGTCAGTTAGTTGCTCACTTCCAAAGTCCATTACTAATTCCGGACCATTCCGCTCTATGATCATTGCCTGATGATGATCACTGTTGAGAAAATACTTGCCCGCTGACAGATCATTCATTTGATAAACATGATCGGTCTTTAAGTCTGCGACGGAGAGCTCTCGTGAAGTGGCAATGCCGTGAGTTAATACCAATGATTCAGTGGTTGTATTTGAATAGATTTCAACATTTTGATGATCATCATTGATAATGAAATAATCTGATTTCGGATCGATGATTAGTTGCATGCTGCTGGAGACGAACTGATTTGGGTTTGTTTCGGTAGCTGCATTTGCAAATACTGCTGATCTGTTGGAGTTATTGAGTTCATTTTTAATAAATGGCCATACTTTTCCACCTCTGGTAACTTCAAAATGATCCAGTTCTGTTTCATTAGGACCGTCATAATAGGGGATTCCTAAAAATCCATAGAATTTCTTCTGACCATCGAAAAGTTCTTTGGCTCCCGGTCTGATTGAGCTGTTGTAAGGAACCACCCCGTCATTACCGCCATCTCTTCTGGGGCCATCGATACCGTGTAAAATACTTTGTGGAATGTCCAGTCGGTTTAGTGGACCATTGCCCCAGCCACCAATTGTGGTGTAAGGAACGGTGTTGTTAGGGTTGTTATCAGTGATGGATCGGAAATAGCTCATATAGCTACGTTGCAAACTGAGTGTTGCATCATTGTTTTGCATAAATATGATATTGACCAGACTCAGCAAAACACTGTTGGCAAGTTCGGCAATACTGGTGCCAAAGTGAGGAGTGCTCAGCGTAAAAACCTCTTCTACGAGGTTATTGGCACCAAAATGTACAAGTGCTGCATCAATGTCAACACCTCCTTTACTCCAGCCTATCATGACGATGGGAGCATTGTTGTAATGCGATTTGATAATACCAATCATATTGGCCAGCAAGGGACCATTGGTCCACATATCGTCATTAGGAGTTAGTGAGACGTAGGCACTTCGGTAACCGTCCCGATAGACATCTGCATACATATTGTCATCGCCTTTAAAGAAAACCTGAGCGTTTGAAGCGTAACCATGTACGAAGATCAATACCGGTTTAGAAGACGATCCTGCGGGAGTACGTCCGTAGTAAATTGTATTTACCTCATTCCCATCGTAAAGATCGATTCCTACCGGAATTATCTGAGTGCCTTCGGAAAAGTTTGGAGCATTTAAATAGATTTCTGTCGGAGCTTGTCCGTGCAGTAAAGTAGTGATTAAAAGACATAGCAAAACCACTGAAGAGCGTAATAGCATCTTGGTCATTTTATAAAAGGTTTAGTTAGCAAAATATGACGGAGTGTTTCCGTCGGTTTAGTTTTTTAAATTAGCGAAAATTCGCTAAAATATGAACTTAGACTTGGTAAAATTGTTTGAAAATCTGTCGTTGCATATTTTGTTAGGCACCAATAAACCTAAGATTTGATTAATGAGGATGAGTTGTTGATTACTGATAATCAGAACTTTATGAAAGTTGCTTAAAGTTAGAAATTTCACAGCCAGGCGTTGTATTCACTTCGCCTGCTATTATTATCTTGTTTTCATTGCACAAAAAGCTAATACATTTCAATAGCCTGTTCGTTTAGAATAGAACAGTTTTTAAGTTGATATAAAATTTGATATTATTTTAATTTATAATAGTTAAGTAATCATCTCAAGCTCAAACAAAACAAAAAATTATTATGAGAAAGATCAGGCTAGATGAATTGATAATATCAGGGAATATGTCCAAAATGAATAAGGAGAGTTTGGTTTTGTTGCGTGGTGGAAGTAATCCTAATAATTGGCGACCAGACGGTGTACCTACACCTGAAAAGAATAAAAAAGTGTCTGATTAACGGTCATTACTAGTCATAGCATTTGCTCAGCCTTGGTAATGTAGACTATCATCAGAATGTGACAATCCCGGGATAGAAATCACTATCATTTCAAAATAATATACTGTTTTTGGCTGTATTTTTAGATAATTAAAAATATTATTTTACAGGGAGGGGATTTTGTTCCCGCGAATGGGTCAACCCTACCCGCACAGAGTCAAAAGTGACCCGCGAAGAGGTGTATGCCGTCCGCGAACTCAAAAAATCAGCCGTGAAGTTTCAAAAACCGTCCGCGAAAAGGTCAATCATGCCCGCGAACTCAAAAAAATGACCCGCGAAGGGGGGTGTACCTCCCGCGAATTCAGTGAAAAAGCCCGCGGACAGATAAAAATTTTGCGTGAAGATCAAATTTTATCCGCGATCGGAATATTCTTTGGATTGAAGAGCGAAATTGACCCGCGAAAACCGATAATTGTCCCGCGAAGGGATGTGTATATTCCGCGAATTCAGTCGAAAGGCCCGCGAACTGATAAAATTCTGCAGTGTACGTATTGTTGACCACTCTTAATCCTTCAAATACTTGTCAGCTTCTGTTTAAGTCCTGATTTTTATGAACACTCTTTTCGATAATCCTATTTAGGGCTTACAACTATCTCCTTAATCCTAAAGGATAATTACATCTTCCGTTTTAATCCTGCTTTACTTTGTCAGTTGTCAAAACATAAAGTATCTATAACTAATTGATAAAGACTGTAGAAACTTTTCTTGTTATTACACAAATAGCTTAATCGAAGTGTTGATAAAAATCAGGACTTAAACAGAAGCTG
>JBCBHL010000589.1:0-2975 GCA_038525605.1 Bacteroidota bacterium | reverse complement strand
AAAAGCAACTTTTATTTTATTCCCTAAAGAAGTAAATCAATTTAGTAGAAACTCTTTTTTTTTCTTTTCCATCATTTAGATATTGGTCATCAGAGTTTCTTTAAAGGATTCAAGTTTTAAATCACGATTGTTTAATTCCATCACAAAAAGTCAGATCGTTTAAAGTTGCCGTTATTACCAATGCCTTTTTTAAAGATTAATTTGAAATAACCAAGTTCCGTTTGAAATAATTATATGGTCTTCAATCGCTAAGGAAACGTGAGTGGTATTAATACTGCAATAAAAAGTTGATGTCATTAACGGCTTTACATTTTCAAAAATCGTAATCTGATACCTTGCAAAAAAAATACTTACCCAAAAATCAGGATATGACTCGATAATCACCATACTATTTTCTTTCTGCTGAATCTATCTTTGTTATCGAACATGATTGCAAAACAGGTTTTTCCAACCAGTTAAATCAACTCATCAAATAAGTTAAATATGCAAACAAAACAACGACAGGTTAGAGGTAAGGGCAGATTGCCTCCCGACTTTAAAGAAAAGGTACTCGCAGCAACGCAAAAAGAATTGAATGCCGATGAACAGCTACAGCAAAAGTTAGTTAAGTGGTCTATGATTGGAGGTGGTGTTATGCTGGCAGTATTCATTGCACCGTATCTGTTTAATTCATTGGCCAGTACTGTAAGGTCTTTAAAGAATTTAGGCAGAGCTTTTCATGAATAATTGTGTTACTTGCCATTCTCATTTGTAAGCTTTTAAGGCATGGACATCAGTCAAATATGAAGGTCTATCTACCAAATTGACCTGCTGGCGATGATTAAAGGACATAACTAAAACTAAAAACAAGAAGTACATCCTTCTGACGCACCTCTCTCTAAGGGAACGCTCCGTCTATGTCAGGAATGGAGCGTTTTGTCTGTCTTGACTAAGAGCATAGACAGACATGTGTGGGATGTGATTACGAATGAGCATCCCACCGTTAACCAAACTACCCACCGTCCAGGTGGATTTCTTTAAAGCCTAGCGACTTCAATATTTCTACTGCTTCACTGCCGCTAAGCGCACCTTTAATAGCTAAATCAACAGCTTTGCTGTGAATGCCAAAGATTTTTTCCAGCTCAGCAATTTCTGCCAATCTCTTTTTCTTAAACTGCGCATCGGTGATCGTGGGATCAGCTAATCTTGCCTGTTCCAGACTAAGTGAAAGACCACAATATTTTTTAAAGCAACTCTCACAAAGCGTGTATTGAAGCCCTGCTTCACTAAAGACCCTTTCCAGTGAAAACTCTATTAAATCCTCATTTGAAAAGCAGTTTTCTATTTCAGTTGTATCACTCACGAACAGGGTTGTTTAAATGAGATCGATAACACCTGGCCGTAAATTCATCTATCGGAAGTTTTTGAGATGTCGGGTCATTGGTTTTGATGAAGTGAGGAATGAAATAGCAGGCAGAAATATTTCCTTGATGGCTAAACCTGATTCTGTAGAGCAAGCCCGATATTCTGTCGATACTGATGATCTGCTTCATTAGGATATTTTGTTCGTCCCAAAAGTTGGATATATATACCGTTCGCTCATGATATATTACAAGTTTTAGATACCTCAGACATGGCAAAATTACCATGCCAGCTATCGCTTGATAGGGAAGTAAATAAAAATACTGTATGCCAAGAATCTCATAAATCAGTAAGGTGATTAACTCACTGAGTACATTGCCAATCAAGAAATAAGGCAGGTAATGCACCAGCAACAGACTCCCGTCTGTAGAAAGCCTTGTGTATGGACTTTTAAAGAGTATCCGATAGCTGGCAACTGCTACTGTAATGAGCATGACAACCAATGACAGTCCAAAGCAAAACAAAATGATGCCAAAGAACGGGGCATAGGCCAGCCTCAGCAGTCCTGCATACAATACACAGTTGATACTGATGCAAAGCAGGATCGTATATGTAGCTGTTCTGTTGTTTCTATATGTGAACTTGTTATCAATCATTGTTTTTTTTGCATAGTAATAGCTTTGCACTCCTGCAGAGTACTATCATATTTAAGTTGAATTATTAGAGATTATGCGCAATTGTCTAATTGATTCAATATTGTATGAGCATTACGAAAAGAGTGAGGGCATTGCTTTGGTCGGCGTATAATTACGCTGGCAACACCCCATCTCCTCCAAAGCAAAATGCACAGGAGGATTCACATCTTTTGCGCAACCATTTCGACAACACACATCGAAAAAACTAAAACTACTCTTCACAAATTGTCAGTTTTAAAAGAATTGGTCAGAAGAGACGCTGACATACTTTACACATAACGTTATTACGAAAAGAGTTTTTATAAACACAATATTTCTTTTTAACTATAAGCACGATTTCTTTACGTATCAATATGATGAAATACACCAAACAGATCAAGTGATAAATTAGAATTACATGTCTTGCTTTTTCACAAGTTCAAAGATCCAAATCAATTTCACTTCCTCATTCTCGGCAATATCGTAATAGTAAGTTTCACCACGTCTGTGAAATTTTACAGGGATATTTCGGTTTTTGAATTCTTTAAGAGTACGCCACAATGCAGTCTCACTGATTCCAAGTTTTTTAGCGAATTGCGAACGAGTACCAGTTGCTTCATTTTTAATCAAATGATGAGCTTTCTGTAGTCGATCATAGAAATTCTCCATAAACCAGGGCGATAAATTAGTTTGAATACAATCAATTATTCAAAGGCACGAATAGAGCCAGCTTTGCTTAACTAGCACATTTTGCACATCTTTGTTTTACTTATAGTTACAACGCAATTATATATACAATTCATTATATAATCAACCTTTTGTATATGTATTTGCTGAATATTTATGCTTTTTTGATGAAACCGATCCAAAGATTAGATCAATACAGACGTTTTAAAAAGATAAAAGCCGCTGTCTTTGAGGAGAATATCGGGTATTCACGTAACTCATTTTCTAATGCTG
>JBCBHL010000588.1:0-2981 GCA_038525605.1 Bacteroidota bacterium | reverse complement strand
GAACGTAATCTACATCAATCCGGAGGAACAAAACAAGATTAAAGGGCGCACCATCTTTTTGGGTGGTGTTGGACTGGGTAGTATGATTGTGGAAACAGCTCTGAGACTTGGTTTCGAGAAGTTTATACTGGTAGATGGCGATGAAGTAGAAATGTCCAATCTCAACAGACAAAATTACCGGAAAGAAGATATCGGCAGGTCGAAAGTAGAAGCAACCAGGGACTATCTGTTAAGTATCAATCCCGATGCAAAGATCGACTGCCATCACTTGTTTTTAAACCCCGATAACATAGAAGAACTGCTTGCTGATACAGATATCGCTATCAACGCCATCGATTTTGATGTGGCGGAAACTGCCTTTGTATTCGATGAAATCTGTCAAAAGCTGAAAATACCTGTTATTCACCCGCTGAATCTCGGCTGGGCAGGTGCTGCTTACCTGGTTACTCCCGACAGCGAGCAATTTTCTGATATGGCTCGTGGAGAAGGAAGATTTGAGCTAACTCTCATCAAAAACATCATTGATCAACATGGTACACAGAGTAGTAAGCTCGATCTTTCCTGGTTTCAGGATTTTGTGGATGCTTACAAATTGCATTCAGACAAGATTACACCTCCACAGTTGGCCGTTGGTTCTGCGCTTGCCTCAGGGATTGTTACCAATCTGCTTTTTAGTCTGGTTAATGGCGTAGAACCTAAAACATATCCTCATATTCATTTTCTTTCTACAAGATAGTGCTGATGTTCAAATATTGAAAGACTTAGTTCTAAGGAAAGAACATATTGGTTTCTTTGACTAATACACCCATTCGTCAAAGAAGCCGCTAAGGTCCTGATCAGTTGCTTCCTGCATGCTGTTTTGGAAGTCTGTTGTGGTAACCGACTGATCAAAAAACCTGGTACTGTACGATTGAATACCCTTCCAAAAAGCAGCATCGCCCATCTGCTGTCGCAACAAATGGAGCACATATGCTCCCTTGAAATAGACAATGTTTCTGTCGTCTCGCGATGGATTTGTCCAACTTTCAAAAACCAAAGGCTTGTCTTTTCCTCTGTTTTTAATATCTGTATAGACCCTTTTATAGGCGTTGATATCAGCCATGTATTTGGTATTGCCAAACCTATGCTCATTGTAAGCGGCAGACATAAAGGTGGCAACAGCTTCGTTGAGCCAGAAATGATTCCAGCTTTCGCAGGTGATCCGGTTACCCCACCACTGATGTGATAATTCGTGCGATATGAGGTTCGTTTCTGTGCTGTCTTTCAGCACCAAATCGCCATAAGTACTTTTCAGTACTGAAAACCCGGACATTTCCTGGTAATGATTGCCCACCAGCAATTGATTGTATGATTTCAGATCATATGGTACTCCCGACTTTTCTTCAAAAAAGGCAATCATGGCCGGTGTCTCTCTAAAAATCTGATTGATTTTCTCTGGAGATTTGTCAGCCGAATAATTTTTAACAATCAAGGGATCAGCAGACATCACCTGCTCCCGAAAAACTCCGATGGCAAACCCATAAGTATAGCTCGCTGTCTCAAATTCCTGCATCCATCGATGATGCTTCAAACCTCCTTCTTCCTTCACTTCTTTTAACACACCAGTGGCAATGCATTGCATGGTCATCGGTAAAGTCAACTCCATGTCAATTGATGCTTTGTCTGCAGGGTCGTCATTGCAGATCATCCACTGACTGGTAAAGAATACTGTATAAGCCTGCTTTTTTTCCTCGTTGAATAAAAGCCCTCTTTTAGGTGCACCACGATAACGAATAAATACGCGATGATTCACAACGTTATTCCTTGCTTTCAATTCAAGAATCAGCCGATTGCCAGCAGCGCTAAATGAATCCAGCGTCTCACCCGTTACTTCCATGATTTCAAGTGCGCCTTTATCAAAAGTCACTGATTGCTGACCGGGTTTGATTCTGAAATCAATCACTACAGATCCGGTTATCAAAGCCTGGTCGATATCAGGTGTAATCTTCAAATCATAATGCATCACATCAGGACGTGAGTCTGCCAGTACCGATTGTACTAAAAAGCCACTCAGAATTGCGACCGCCAAATATTTACCTATAGTATGTATCATCTGTTAATGGTGTAGAGTGTAAAAAACATACTAACGTTTCACTTTCATTTTCCTTTTTAGATCACTTCCCCGAATATCATTTTCAAATTCGATACTGGTAGAAATGAATCCATCTTTTTCCGTTGGCACTCGCACATTAAAATGTAAATGTGGTGTAGTCGTAAAACCCGTCATACCACAAATACCAATTGCTTGTCCTTTGGTGACATAGTCACCCAACTCAACGATCGCTCCTTCATGATCCAGGTGAACGTATTGTGTGAAGAGTCTGCTGTGAGGGTGATACAGTGTTAGGTAATTACTTTTGTCAGTATTACGCCATGCCTGGCTGGTTCCAAAATCTTTGTATCCTTCAATCACTCCTACGACATATCCGTCATCTGCACTGGTAATGGTATCTCCTATTTGCAGACTAAAATCTATGGCATATCTGCTGTAAAATTTATTATGAGAAAACTGCCCATTATAGCCCTGTATAATTTTATAAGTCAAATCGGTTGGAAAGGGAAATGCAATCTTGCTTTTCCTGACTGGTTTTGTGTAGTCTCCGTAATTGACGTTGTACCTGATTCGACTGGTCTTGTCAAAATCCGGATGATAGATTCTGATAGTGGTATCTTGTTCGCTCTCCAGAATGATTCTCCCAAACTGCCCGGCTAGGGTCGGGTTCAGTGTATCCTTTCGCAGGTATATATTCACCGGACATTTTACCGGGTTCTTCAGATAGAAACTAATGGTGTCATCTTCGTAAGTATCGCTGAAATTGTAAAGGAAGGAATAGTATTTTTCTTTCGGCAGTTCTTTCATGCCCGAACAAGCTACGATGAACAGCATCAGTAAAGGAAAAAGTTTTTTCATATTGCCTCAATGTTTGACTGAAGAAAAAGAG
>JBCBHL010000587.1:0-3006 GCA_038525605.1 Bacteroidota bacterium | reverse complement strand
AGAAAATATAAATATGAGCAACAAGGTTTTTTTCATGCAACTGATTAGTTCTTGATGGCAGAAGCCAATCGAAAAGATAATTGAAAAACCTGATAAATCGCCAATGAGTTCGGTTTATTCGTGTTTGCAGACGAATAATAGACTTGATCAAGTTTGGTTTTCTGTTTGGTGATTTTCTATGATCGCATTTCATGAAATCACCTTACTTTCTAATCAGCCTCAAAGAAACGGACTCATTAATCATTACCAAATAGATTCCTTGCTGGAGATTTTTTAAATCAACCTTGATCGAACCCTGACCAAGATCACCAAAAACTACCTGATCCGATACCTTACGGGACATATAATCGAAGAAATCCACCTGTGTAATCAGCCCACCGTCAGCTTCAATAGTCACTTTACTTTCGGTCGGATTTGGATAGATCTTCACTTGCAGAGGCCTGGGTGAAATACTGTTCACCATTTTGATAGCTGAATAAGTAAAGCTGCCATCAAAATCGACCTGTTTCAATCGATAATAACGGACACCGTCAAAAGTACTTCGATCAACTGCGCTGTAAGTCAATTGACTGGAGGAATTCCCTGCCCCTTTAATTCTTAGGATGTTTCGCCATAACTTTCCGTTTTGTGATCTCTGAAGCCAAAAGTAATCATTGTCGGATTCTGATAGTGTACTCCATTCCAGACTGATTTCTCCTTTTTTCACACTATTTACTCTGAAGTATAAAAGCTCAACAGGAAGTAATTGATTAAATGAGGACTCTACGGCATTAGCTACTTTCGCCCATCCCGATTCATCGCTTCTCAACCTGGTCTTTTCCTGCTCCAGATGAATAAATCTACCATTGTTGATGTTTGCATGCTCGCTACAAACATGATCACTTCCGTTGATCAGCCTGCCTTGTGTATTGGTCCTGCCAATCAATCGGTTCCAGTCTTCATTCTCATGTGCGACTTCAAAAGTCAGACCTCCGTCTTCGAGCTGCAGCTGATCCTTCAATATCGAAATAAAATCATTTTCGGGCGGTTCCTTGGAGCCATTACTCAAAATGACATACGGGTCAGTGTCCTTCTTGGCAAATCCGTGCAGTTGTAGAAAGTAGGTATCATCAAATCTTCTGAACAAGGTATCTGTCGCACTTTGAAAAAAGGTGCTGTCATTATGAGCCAGATCGGACTTTTTAAAAGGCCCTTTGGGACCACAGACTTCTGTCTCGCCAGTGCAATTGACAGTAGCGCCAGAGTTACATCTGTCCGTTCCTGCAAGAAAAAAGAACATCGCATCTGTATTTTTAAATACATAGGCACCTTGTTTTCCGGTATTGAAATCTTTCTCAGGATGAGGTGATTGCACAACTAACGGAATTACGTAATCAGGATAATAAACATAAGTACCCCAATAATTGGCGCCCTGGTTTTCGAGGATGTAATAAAGCCTGTCTGTATCATCATCTGTAAAGGCAATCAAATCATAATCGAGTTCAGCAGCAGACGTAGCAGCATTTGCATATTCTCCTGACAATAAAAAATCAAGTGTTTCTCCCCAGGTATTAAACTCCGGGTCAGTCGGTTTGTGGTAATCGTCACCCCCTTCAACTGGTAAGGCATTGATATGATCTCTAATCCGGTCTTCCAGATCCCCGGACAATTCGACCTGTGCGTCGCAATTGGTTACATGCAATAATAAAACCAATACAACAGCAACTGTAGTTTTGATAATCATCTTTTTAAGTGAGTTTCGTTTTGACTATTCGAACATACGAATCAGGTCTGCAAGAGTTAAAATGATTTTCATTTATGGCAGAGATAGTAACTAATTGTGCAGCATACAGCATAAAAAAGTACCGCTGGCCAGCTGATCACAACAAAATCAACTTTTTTTAATCTTTTTCAAATCCCAGTGACATAGGGCTGTCACTCACGCTGATTTCTTTGTAGATAACAATAACAAACTACTTAATCAATGGAAGTAACAGAGTTGATGATTTACAAAATCAAGGAAAAGCACCGGGGCAACACAAAGGACATTCTCACGGATTTGAGAACGGTTGTTAACAAAATAGAGGGATTGAAATCAATTAAATCCTACAGCGGGTGCAACGACAAAGACCAACTGATGGATTTGGTCATATGGGAATCGATAGAAGCCGCCAACAATTCAAAAGAACAATTCCACTCCGATCCTGACTATGAGAGAATAGCTGGATACTTCGATGAGATGGATTACTTCAATCAATTTTATGCTTACCTCTAAATATTTTTTACTATGAATGTTACAATGAAAAAATTAGACTTATTAAAAGCCGACGCTAACTATTACAAGGTTGGTAAAAAGCCTGAAATCAGGGATTTGGATACTTATTATTATCTATCTGTAAGCGGTAAATGTGCCCCCGAAGACCAGGAATTTTTAGTGGCAATCGAGGCTTTGTACAAAGTGGCTTACACAATCAAATTCATGCTGAAAGAAAATGAGCTGGATTTTGTAGTGCCTAAAATGGAAGGTTTCTGGTGGGTAGACGGTGGCGCAGAAAATCAGGAAAACTTCAATAAAATCCCTCGATCGGAGTGGAACTGGAAGATTCTGATAAGACTCCCGGATTTTGTGGAAGAGGAACATTTTACAAGGGCTAAATATGTTGCAGAAGAAAAGAAAGCTGATTTCGAGGCAATCAAACAGGTCAATTACGAAAAGATCAATGAAGGCAAGTGCGCCCAGATTTTACATGTTGGCTCTTATGAGGAAGAAAAGGCTTCATTGGATGTTTTATATGAATTCATTGAAGCAAATGGATACAAAATCAACAATTACCATCATGAAATTTACCTGTCTGATCCCAGGAGAACAGCCCCTGAAAAACTGAGAACAATATTGCGATATGGGATAGAATAGTTTAGGGTGAGGTTGTCTCAAAAAGGTTTAAAATATGTCATAGCGAACGAAGTGCGGCTATCTCAATTTAGCTTAAATGCACATTTAAATATTGAGATTGCTTCGTGTCCTCG
>JBCBHL010000586.1:0-3032 GCA_038525605.1 Bacteroidota bacterium | reverse complement strand
CATAGACTTTCAATTCACTTTTAGGAAGAGATATTACTTCATCAGCAATTGCCCATCTGTTAGAGATTCTAGCATTTGCTCTACCATAGTTCGGGTATTTCCGGTTTACTTTTTTTCATGCTCATCCCATTGCTCTTCTGTTAGTTGATAGTCTATGATGTCTACGGAACAGTTAGATTAATCGAAATCAAATTTGACAAGCAATCAAAAGAAAAGAATGAATTAGTGCCAGGTATCATTGGGACAAAGTACGTATACGTAGTAAAACCGTTAATTCAACAATATCAATTATCAAAACGATACGGCTCAGCTAAATGGTTAAATACTATAACCAAAACTTTATTGAACTTTCATGGAAGCGACCAGCTTTTTATTCAAGACATTGACATCTCCTATCTTGAACGACTTGAAGCTCATTGGCTTAGCGAAGGAAAAATGCTGTCTAGCATAGCTGGAATGATGAGAGCAATCAGGAAACCTGCCTTCTATGTTCTATTGCGTATAGTACTCTACAGTAGAAACTAACTTAACTCCAAGCCTAATTAGTAATCCCCTTTTTCAAATACATATGATTCTATTCAATGTGAATAGTTTGCCCATAACTGCAATCCATCTGTAGAATGTCTGGCAGATTTAATTCGCTTTTAATCCCGATCTCAAATCAGCATTCAAATCAATTAAATAGTCGCCCGAATTAGATTCAGTTGCACAATATTTACAAAGGGCCTATTCTTGACCTAGTGAGTTATTATGATTCGAATCATTTCGTTTTTGTCCAGTAGATTGATCAAATAAATTCCATCTCTCATATCCGATATATTCACCTGACCTGCAATCACCTCTTTGCCAAAACGCTTCCCAGAGGAATCAATCATTTCAATAGTACCGAACCTATAATTATCGATAAATAGCTTATTTGTAACAGGATTCGGGTACACTCGGATCTCATTTCCCTCTGCAATACTCAAAGGAAGCGGATCAATTGTTATTTCCAAAGAACCAGCGACCGCTGAACCGTCATTGGCAGTAGCCTGAACCGTGACAGAACCTACAGAAGTTGCAGTAAATAGTCCCATCTGATCGATAGTAGCTTCGCCAGTTCCATTCATGACGCTCCACTCAAAGGATAGGTCATTTGCATTCTGTGGTAAAACGGTGGCATTCATTTGGGATGTCCCACCAACTATTACTGTGGTTCCTTCAGCGCTATTGACTACAATCTCTGTAACCAGTACTTCATTAACGATTATTTCGAATGCTCCTTTTACTCCTGAGGCATCATTTGCTGTCGCTTCTACTGTTACCAACCCGGCAGCTACTGCTGTCAACAAACCATTCGCATCAATGATTGCTTCACCTGTGCCATTGACTACACCCCAAGTAACAGTTGCATCAGTCGAATTCTCAGGTAAAACAGCTGCACTCATCTGCAAGGTTTGACCTTCGGTTATTGTATTCCCTGAAGCACTCGTAACGGTAATACTCGTCACCAGGATCACATCAGGTTCAATAGTCAATTCGAGAGTTCCTTTAACGCCGGAGGCATCATTTGCTGTTGCCTCTACTGACACCGTGCCTTCTGAAACGGCAGTTAGAAGCCCTTTTTGGTCAATGGTCGCCTCACCGGTCCCGTTGACTACACCCCACGTGAAAGTAGCATCAGTCGCATCTTGTGGCAAAACTACAGCGCTCATTTGTGAGGTCTCACCCTCCGTAATTGTGATACCTTCTGCACTGGTAATGGTGATTTCACTGACCAGAATATCTTCTATTGTCACATCCAGCGTACCAGTGATTCCTGAGGCATCATTCGCCGTTGCTTCTACAGTAATCGTTCCAGCAGCAACCGCAGTTAGCAGTCCATTCTGATCGATGGTGGCTTCTCCAGTCCCATTAACAACACCCCATGTAAAAGTTGCGTCAGTAGCATCCGAAGGTAAAACGACTGCACTCATCTGAGAAGTCTGACCTATGGCTATAGATGTACCTTCAGCACTACTGACAGTTATCTCTGTAACTAATACCTCCTCTATGGTGATCTGTAAGGTTCCGACAACTCCTGATGCGTCACTTGCAGTTGCCTCGACTGTTACTGTCCCGACGGAAACTGTCGTTAACAATCCTCCATCATCAATAGTAGCTTCTCCTGTTCCATTGGTAACACTCCATGTGAATGACTGGTCTGATGCATCTGAAGGTGAAACAACTGCACTCATCTGAGAGGACTGCCCCACTGATATGGTATTGCCTTCAGCACTGCTAATTGTAATTTCAGTCACTAAAACGGCTTCTGTCTGAATGTTTATTTCAAGCGTTCCCTTCACTCCAGAGGCATCATTCGCAATTGCCTCTACCGTTACTAATCCTGCGGAAATAGTCGTCAAAAGCCCAGTTTCATCAATGGTAGCTTCTCCCGAACCGTTTACTACGTTCCATGTAAAAGTTGCATCGGTAGCATCCGCAGGTAAAACTACAGCACTCATCTGTGAAGTCTGACCCAGTACGATATTAATACCATTTGCACTGCTAACAGAAATCTCGGTGACTAACACATCAGGTTTTGCCTCAATCGTGATTTCCAATTCGCCCTTAACTCCAGATGCATCATTAGCTATAGCTTCAACCGTTACGATACCTTCCGAGACTGATGTTAGCAGTCCGTTTTGATCGATGGTTGCTTCCCCAGTGCCATTTACAACAGACCAATCAAACGTTGGATCGGTGGCGTTTTCTGGCAAGACTGTAGCACTCATTTGAGAGGTGTTCTCTACGGTGATGGTATTACCTTCAGCACTGCTGACCGTAATTTCGCTCACCAAAACATCCGACGATAAATCGAGGCTGTTTAAAAGCAAGTTGTTTTCATCCAGTGCTGGTGTACCGTTAGGTGCGGATAGTATCCTTACATAGTCAATTTCACCTCTAAATTGAAAAAGATCGTCTCCCGATCTTCCGATCCGGATCGGAGTTTTTGTCTTTTCAGGAGTATCAAAAATTCCAAAGAGTCGATAATATCTTACTTTTCTCAATGG
>JBCBHL010000585.1:0-3047 GCA_038525605.1 Bacteroidota bacterium | reverse complement strand
AGAAGATAAGCTCGCTAAGTTACACCTGCATTATGCGCCGGAAAGTTTCGATGACACGGAAGATTTACTACTCCAGGTACTAAATCGGGATTACAATTTCATCAACAGGTGGACTAAAGCAATTTCTGTCTACAGGTTGGGTGAAGATAGCAATGATGAGGTTCCTATGAGCCTTATTGCGAACATTTTTAATCCTGATAAATTCATTCTTGAAACTTTCCGGCGCATAATGCAGGTGTAACTTAGCGAGCTTATCTTCTGTTTTGCTATCATCTAACACAGCAAAAAGTGTCGGCTTCAACTCTTCATCGATAAACAAGTCAAGCATTTCGATGGCAAAAGCGACACTATCATTGGTATCAAGGTCAATATTCTCTTTTATCAATTGAATACTCTGAGGATCGTAGATCATAGAGAGCATCATGAAAATATCGTTGTAATTTTGTTTATTTTCCTGCTCTACAGCAGATCTCACCAGCCTGTCAAGCTGTTCAATTCTCGGAATCTCTTCCAATGCCTTCAAATTCCAGGTGATATTCCTAATGAAGTTGTCGATGAAAAGTCTGATTCTTGCAGCCTGAAATTCTCTTGCTTCAAAACCCAGATAGCTGAGTGTTTGTAAAATCTCGGAAACAATCTGCTTATTAGGATAATCAATTTTTTTCCACAACAGTTCAGAAGCTCTGTATCCTCCAATTCTCCCGATGATCTGAATCACCCTTAACATCGTGATATGGTACTGATTAGATTTATAAAATGCAGCATCGATCAGAGGGAAAACAGGTTCTCCTGCTTCTACCAGGGAGGCCATTGCTATATTGCCATAGGTAGCCAGGTGAAGGTTTTCTATAAATACCGGCCAAAATTCAGGTCGTCGGAGTTTCCCGGCAGAAACAATCGCTGCAATCCGAACTTCCGGATTAATATCTTTGCAAAGCTCCATCAGATAAGGGACAAAACGATCCTGCGTGAGCTTGGCCAGCAGTCTGGCAGCCAATATTCTATCAGCAGCATTTATAGATCTCGCCAATCCTTTGATAGATGAAAACTTCAACTCATACTGTTCTGCCTTCTCCAGATTTACAATTACTTTTTTAGAGAGCTCCAGTAATTTCGGATCATCCTCATACTTCACCTCCTCTTTAAGTTCATTTAACCTATCAAAACAGAGCAACTCATTCAACCTGATATAGGCGTAATACCTGACTTTCTTTTTCTCAGATTGCAGAGCAGTGATCAAAGTTGGTTCCAATTGTATCGGGTCAACCTTTTCCAGTATTTTCAATGCGTTGACCACTTCCTCAGAATCGTTGCTGAGAGTCTCAGCTTTAAGAGCATTGATGATATTCACCTCATTTCTGATGTTCTGATCTTTATAGCTTGCTTTTTGAATCTCAAGTGTATTTTTCAACGTTACCTTATATTGCTGAAACAACCTGTGTGCGAAATAAATGACAATAACAGCCAGAAATACTATGAAATAGCTAAAGTGAATCAATTTAATAAATACAAGAGCTGCCAGCCCAATTTGCATAGCACCTGCTATCAGGGTGGCCGTCTCACTAATCACACCTTCAATTCTTGTCTGAACATCAAACCTGATTTTCACATCCAAGGGCAGGAAAAACATTTTAAAGGCGGGATTCTCCAAGGCGTCTTTTAGCGAAGCTGTAAACAATTTACCTACTGAAGTGAAAAGGAAGAAATAAATGTAATCATCCGTCTTAGTTTCATAACCATATAAATGACCCGCAACAATTGCTGCTCCGATGAATAAAATCAATACCAACGGCATGATCATTAAGGCAACTCTTAAGCCGTAATCATTGATAATCTTATCATTCACAAAACTTTGAATAATAAAACTTAAAATCATGACAGCTCCATTGAAGAAAGAAAGGAACCCTCTAATTTCATTTTCATTTGTCCCGTACATGGTTGAAGTAGCAGTAAAAAAGGTATACTGCGTAAATACACTGGCCCCCATTGAAAATACAATAAACAGAGACATCATTCTCATGTATGGATTCGTGAAAATATCCTTGTAACTGACCGTTTGACTTTGATCACCATCCTGCAATTTCCTGGACTTGTCCACATTATAATTCCTAATGATCAGGATTGTGAAAATAAACATCCCAATAACAGCAAGCCCTGCCATTGCCAGCAAATCATCGTTATTATTGAGTATTTTAAGATTTGTGAGTAAAGGAATAGAGAAAAATGCCAATATTGTTGCTGACAATTGCCCAGTGTCAATTCCTCCAATAATTCTCTTTGATTGCTTTAAATTAAATAACCTACCAAAAAGCCCCCAGAACCCCAGAATTGTGACTGCCGTAATAGGGCCAACGAACGAATAAAGTAAGAACGGTAATAATGGAAGATCTTCAAGAATAACGATATAGTTCAATTTATCATAAAAGAGACGGCATAGTATGGCAATTAGACCGATGATAAAAACATTGCCAATCGCTAACGTGGAATACTTAATCCTTTTTTGAAGGAATACAAAAAAGAAAGTTGTTAAAATTCCAAAAAAACCTGTTAGAAAAATAGAGTATGTAATGTAATTTTCTCTAATCTCAGAATCCATATTAATGGCACTCCTAAGAAAAGACTCCTCCGCACCGATTTGAAAACTAGCGAGAAAAATACCCATAAAAAACCCTTTACCAAGCAGTAAAAGCATAGGTTTCTCTTCACCCGATTCCCCACCAAGAAATTTCAACAACGCCTTAATCACAAGTCAAATTATTTAACCCTCAACGATCTAAATTTACCAGATCATACTCAAACAACAATGCGAACCAGTGTAAATTGTGTAAATGAATGGGCTGGAAGACTCTATCATGACTCTAATTCGCTAGTCAAAAAACTAAAGTATCATTTTTTTCCCAATTTCAATAGATAAAGAAGTCGATTTTTTGAAATTTCTGAGAATATATGATTAATTATCATCATTTTCTTTCTCTTGATAATGATATTTGAAATCTGCATTTCTTGAAAAATTTATATTTGACACCTTAGTTTTCTTAGGAGGAATT
>JBCBHL010000584.1:0-3071 GCA_038525605.1 Bacteroidota bacterium | reverse complement strand
ATTGACAGTAGCTCAGTTTAACGTGTTAAGAATATTAAGAGGCCAACATCCTAAACCGGTTACAGTCAATTTGATCATTGAGAGAATGCTAGACAGGATGTCCAACGCTTCGAGAATTGTCGATAAGCTGGAGAAAAAAGGACTTGTGATCAGAAAACAATGCGCTGCTGACAGACGGGCAGTGGACGTCATTATCTCGGACGACGGCTTAGACCTATTGAAACAACTTGATCAGGATTTATATTCATGGCAGGAATCAGTCAAGTCACTGACAGATGAAGAGTGTGAGCAATTGAATTGCCTACTCGATAGATTTCGACAATCATATGAATAAGTAAAACTATAACTCTTTCAGGTATTCTATAATTCCTGCGTTCTTTCCTTTTGGGCGAACAATGAGTAGTGGATATTTTTCGTCCAGTTGAATGAGCTTCTCCGCCTTACTTCCGATGAACAGGGCAGTGGCAGCAGTCCTTCCTTTTGCACCTATAATAATGCTGTCAGCATCAATTTTCTTGGCCATAGAATAGACATCTTCCATGATATGTTCATCATGAGATCTGGTATAGACCTGATCTATTTTGATCCCGTCAAGGTTCACTTTCTTACAGAGCTTCTCAAATGCTTTACTTGCGTGACTTTCCATCACGTTGGCAAACTCCTTTTTGGACTTACCGGTATAATGATAGCCAACTGGTATCTGATACACATTCTGAGTAGTGATTTTAGCACCTGTTTTACGGGCAATTCGAACTGCTAACTCAAAAGCAAGCGTCGAGTGCTCTGAAAAATCTATCGGTACCAATACATTATCTACTTTAAAGGCTGATTCACTTGGGATGATCATCAATGAACAACTGGCTCTTCTGGCCAACCTTGTATTCAGAATACCTCCTCCTTCACGTTCATTTTTCCTTCCTACAATGATCAAGTCAGATTTAACAGTAGAACTGTAGCTCAAAATTTCTTTGAGAATATGACCTTTAATTACCTTAATGGTCACTTTCGGCTTGTCATTCTGGAAATGCTCTTTTACCTTTTTTTCAAGACTTACTTTGCGGTCTTTCAAAGCGTTGTCTATCAAATCAGGAAATTCTTTTAATAAGTTTTCAGAAGTTTCAAAATCTTTAATGACATTGATGAAATGAACCTCTTTAGACTCTGATAACTGACCAATATAGCCAGCGGACCTGATTAACTCCTCGTCCATTGAAGAGTTGTCTAAGGCGACCAGAATTTTATCAAACTTATACATTGCTGAAAGTGCTAATTGTTTTGTGCAAAAGTAATCATCCTTTTACTAAACGAATTATATTTTACAATTTAATCATAGAAAAATTAAAATTTTGTATCCCTCCCTCAAATAGTTTTGAATGTGTCTACAAATAATTCCATTTGTTCTTTAGAATGAGTGGGAAAACTGGCAATTCGAACGTGTTCTTCTTTGAATGGCCCATACCCCGAACCGATGATCATTTTTTTCTCCTTCATGATCCTGATAATTTCAGATGCTTTCCGGTCCTTCAACCTGCCAACTGCAAAAGTTTTTGATCTGTATTTGTTTTTCGCAATAAATGGCTCAATCCAGTCCAGTTCATCCATTGTCTGATATAAAATAGCTGCCTTGTAGAGTGTATCGTTTTGAATTTGCTTGACGCCTCGATACAGCATATCCTGTGCTATCTTTCCCAGCAGATAAATACCCAGTACGTTAGGGGTTTCAGGGGTTTGATTTTTCTCAGCATACTTTTTTAGTTGCCGAGTGCTATGATAGGATCCTGTAACGTGTCCATCAGCCTCTTTTTTGCTGGCTTTTTCGATGCATTTGTCATTCATGATCCAGACTCCCAAACCGGCAGGTAGACCGAAACTCTTTTGCACGGAGAAATAGGCCGTATCTACTGATGAATAATCAAGAGCTACGGCAGGGGCACAGCTCACCACATCTACCGCGACCAGAGAATCATCTGATTTCTCATCAACAATTTGTTTTATTTCTTCCAACGGGAAATTGTAGCCTATGCTCGTTTCATTTTGAGTAACAGCAATTAATTCAGCGCTTTTCGGTACCTGGAGGTCAAAGGATCCTCCAAAGTCAGATTTTGTTTCAGTTGGATTTAGCTGATAAGCTTTGGCTATATCATGGAATCGGCTCGAAAAAGAACCATTGACAAAATGATGACTGGAATCGATTACCAGGTTTTGAATAATCCTTTCCCATACTTCTGTTGCTGAGGCAGTAAAGAAGATGTGGTATTCATCCGGTATTCCGAGCAAGGATTTCAGATTTTCAACTGTTTCCGCGAAGATCTGCTGAAACTCTTTGCTTCTGTGCGAAATAGACGGAATATTAAGTTTTAATGCATTTTTTAAGTGTTGTTCGTAGGAATAGAAAGTCTGGGCGGGTCCAGGAGTGAAAAATATCTCGTTACTCATTATTTTTTTAGCTATTTCAATTGGTTAAGCTTAGCTTTGCAGCTCTGATAAATTGTATCAGCAAGATATTTAGAAAACACCCGCAAACAAATAAAAGGATAGTGTTTTTAAACCTAACAATTTACTAATACCGAGTGTAGCCGATCGGCAAAACAAGGCCTCATCCCGACAATAGTCGGGACCTCATTTCGAAAGATTTAGGATAACAGTGGACTGTTGACCCGGAACGGTAGCTCAAATCCTTACAGTAAGAGGTTTAATTAACCCCCTGTTTGCGGGTTATTTTGCTCTCAGCATGATGAGCATGCCCAACTAACTAATTTCATTCAGATTTACTAAATACTTTTCCAATCCTGAGGTTAACTAGAACGCTGATTTCTCTTAGAAATTAAGTTAGCAATTCGCACTGTCGTGAAAATCGACTATTTACGTGTATGCTTTTCAGTACCAAACTTGTGGATTAAGTTTTTAAAAAAGTTAAATCAACTAACTGACAATTATTGGAAGTGATGATTTTAAAGGTGGTTGTCGGGAAAGTACAATGATTGTACGGAATTGTTATTGTGGTATGAATCATTTGCCTAACTTGTTAATCTTGTTTTCCAAAATTATTACGATTCAAATCCTACCACTAT
>JBCBHL010000583.1:0-3082 GCA_038525605.1 Bacteroidota bacterium | reverse complement strand
AAACCTGTGATGAGAGTAGTCAAAGAAGGCGTTTCTGCACTCAAATCAATA
Source organism: Bacteroidota bacterium (assembly GCA_038525605.1). Taxonomy (GTDB): domain Bacteria; phylum Bacteroidota; class Bacteroidia; order Cytophagales; family Cyclobacteriaceae; genus JANSWY01. The sequence goes on along the minus strand of JBCBHL010000583.1, from coordinate 3,031 downwards.
CGCAGTAAACTCCCGTCCGAACCGTCCGTAATCAATAATTCATCCCCCAATATTGCAAAGTCAGTCAAACTATTTGCATCGGTGTCAATGAAATTTTCGAGTTGCGCATCGGGGTTCCCCATATCGTAAGTAAATATACCACCACCAAAAAAGTAAAACTTACTGATGTACATTGTTTCCTCGCTAATGACCAGATTAGTCGGTAGCCAGGGCAAACTGAGGTATACTTCCGTAATTGGCGCGTCACTGTTGATGTTCGATATTTTGTAAATGAGACCCTCTGATACAAATTCTCCCGAACTGACAAAATATAAATCCTCCCCCTCCACAATCATACTACCAATTGGACTAAAGAAGGGGTTTTCAAAAATAATTGTTCCGGGATCATTAAGTATATCACCATCGTAGGCATATATTTTTACAGATTCAAACTCTGAATCAGAAGCCGCTACGTAGATTTTTTCTTCGGAAGCGGCTACCGCATTCGTCACAATAAATGGACCTCCGATTGTATCTAATTGTGCCAAAAGACTGAACTGACTAAATAGAAGAAAAAAGAAGGAAAGTAAGAAATTCTTCATCTTGTTATTTCTATATGCTTACATAATACTGCTGCAACAAGATTTCTTTTGGCCGGTTTAGGTATGTTTGAAATTAATAAGTATGTTTTCATGCATAAGGCAAATCACCCATTTTTAGCACCTTGTCTATTTGAATAAAATTAGTTGAATCAGGTCAAATTAAAAAGTAGACGAGAAGGGAACAAAGGCTAAAATAGCAAGTGTGGCTATGCGCCCCACCTGTATTTAGCCAGACCGTTGTAACCAATTAAAAAACAAAAAAATACAAGAACCGGAATCCTTGTATTTTTAAACGTCACCTAAGAGTTTTAAGAAAAGATCTCGATATGGCACAGACCGAAATCACAACTACTAAAGATGATGATCATATTTCATCTAGCTTAAGTTGCATGCTTGAACCTTAGTTTTTCGCCCCAGAAAATTCCTTATTTTTAAAACGTTTGGGGGCTGCTGAGGAAAGCCCAGGCATTGCTGCTTTTATCGCAAATCGAGTAAACCATAAGCCGATACCAGGCTTATGCCGGTTGGTAATTTTTACGGTTGTTTCGTTTTCCCCAGGGCCATCAATTAGAGTGGCTTGTCCGTGTACTGATTTCATAATTAGAGGAAAGGGAAAGGGCATTTTGTAATAGGGTTCTCCTGCTTTCCATTCAAAATGCCAATCGCCATTTTCAGGTGTTTGTACATTACCCACGACTTGAGTGACATCTGTTCCACCTACGTTTATAATACGTTCCATATCATTTGCAACTCCTGCCCAATTCTTTCCATTAGAATTTCCTGAAGTGATAGGTTCTATTGCGCCACCCTCAGATTTCAGTAAGTGCCAAGCGTCCATAACATATTCTTTAGGTGCTTTTACAACAAAAGAAAACTCAACGTTTGGTGCTTCGGGCACGTTCATTTTTGCATCCTCAAATTTTGAGGGATAGATTGTTTTATTTGCCATTGCTATTTTTTGATCTTGAATTATTACTTTTGATTTACAAGCGAATATAGCAAATCACTTTCGAAAAACAAGTGATTTTGGGAAAATAAATTGCTTTTTGCAAGTAATTTTTACGTTGAGTTAATATGAAACAAGAGTTCAGATGCGACTGTCCGATTACTTCTGCCCTTGATGTTTTAGGGGATAAATGGATGTTAGTGATTATAAAACAAATGCTTATCGAAGAAATGCGAACATTTAAAGCGTTTATCGAAAGTGACGAGGCAATATCAACCAATATCCTTTCTTTAAAACTTAAATGCTTGGAGCGTTATGGACTTATAACAAGGAAAAATCATCCAACCAACAAGAAGACTAAACTTTATCATCTCACAGAAAAAGGATTATCTCTCACGCCTATCGTTGTGGAATTGGCGCTGTGGAGTGACAACAGCTTAAGGGAATTCAATCCGATTATGAGAGAAAGTGATGAACTTGAATTAATGAAGAAGAACAAGGAAAAGTTCATTGAGAAACTGAAGGCTAGTTATAGAGAAAAACTGGCTACAACTTAGCTGACTATCAAGAGAAAAACTGATGATAAATAAATTTCAACCAGAACTAAACAAGGTGTATTTTATCAATAAAAATACAATGTTCCACATCCTAAAAGGTAGTGGAGGAATAGAGGTTGATTTTAAAAGCTATCATGATTGGGACGATAAACTGATTTTCTTAGAGAAAGGTCAATACATAAAATTCCTGACAGAAAACTTTACGGTCCGAAAAATTGAGTTTCAGGATGAAACTGTATTTCACAATAGAAAAGTTAGGGTACTGTTCAAGCATTTAGTCGCATTAGGGTACATAAATTTTAACGAGTGTGAAGCTTGCCAAGAGTATCTGAATAATTCTGTTTTCTCTCAGCAATCCAGCGATATCATTGATATTTCCTCAGAACAATGGTATTGGCAAAACCCATTTCATGCTAATCAGGAGGAATATCATGTCATCTTTGACATTAAGGATGTTATCGACCATGAGTTTAAAAACCACTTATCCAACGAAAGTATTTCTAAACTCATCGGAAGACGAGGTTTTCATGCTCAGGCATTGTTTAAAAGTAAAGTCGGGTTTTCTGTCAAATCCTTGTTGGGACAAAAGCGTTTTTTAGAAAGTAAGAGGGACATTGCGTTTACTGATAAGAGTATCAAAGAGATTGCCTACGATTTTGGCTATAAAGACCCTGCTTATTTTAATCGGGTTTTTAGTAAAATGGCGGGTAAGACACCCATTAAGTTTAGGGAAGAAATAGACTTTGACAGTAGAGATTCTTTTTTGCCAGAGCTGTACCACCTGCTCGAAAGCTATCATAAGGAGCATCGTTCAACGGACTTCTATGCCGATAAGATGAACTTGCCAGTTAACAATAGTCCGCGGCGATTTTGAGCGAAGCCAATAAAAAAGGGCAAGTCAGGCTGGTAAGTGTGAGAACTCACAAGCTATTGATTTTGCCCTTTTT
>JBCBHL010000582.1:0-3087 GCA_038525605.1 Bacteroidota bacterium | reverse complement strand
CTTCATGATACATCAGGTTTACGTCTTTGATGAAGCTACCTTTACCGAAGATATGGGAGACAGAGCAAGCCTCACACATCATTCCACGGCAAAACAAGCTGCACTGGTAGCAGAAGCTGCGAATGCTAAAAAACTAATTCTCGGCCACTTCTCCACCAGATTCAAAGATCTGACTCCTCTCCTGGATGAAGCCAAAACAGTTTTTGACAATACGGAGTTAGCTATTGAAGGAACCGTATTTAATACCTAATCGACGAAAAGAAATAAATGATGGCGGCAAAAAAAAGAAGTTTATTTGCAGTTCTTACCGGAATCTTCATCACCAACGCAATACTGGCCGAAATGATAGGCACCAAAATTTTTTCTTTTGAAAAATCTCTTGGTTTCAACCCCGCCCAAATCAATATTTTCGGAGACTATACACTGGATTTTAACCTGACAGCTGGTGTGCTTATCTGGCCGGTGGTATTTCTTTCTACCGATATAATCAATGAATATTTTGGTAAAAAAGGAGTCAAAAAGATCAGTTATTTCACCGTCATATTGATAGCCTATTGCTTTGGTATTATCTGGCTTTCGATCAAATTAGCTCCTGCCGATTTCTGGCTGGAAGTCAACAATGATCCCAATTCTGATTTCAATATCGATACAGCCTATGGCAGAATTTTCGGCCAGGGTATAAACATCATTGTAGGGTCACTGATAGCCTTTTTGATAGGGCAATTATTGGATGCATACGTATTTCAGCGAATTAAAAAAATCACAGGTCAGAAAATGGTTTGGCTTAGAGCTACAGGATCAACTTTAATTTCGCAACTCGTTGATAGCTATGTAGTACTCTTCATCGCGTTTTATCTGATGGTTCCTGAACAGTTTAAATGGCCCCTTGATCAGGTAATTGCGGTCGGCACAATCAACTATATATATAAGTTTTTCGTAGCGGTATTGTTGACGCCAATGGTTTATTTAAGTCACTACCTAATCGATAAATTCCTCGGAAGAGAACTAGCCTCAGAAATGAAGAACGAGGCACTTACAGCTAATTAAGAGCATCCTTGGCATCTATGCCATCACTGGAAATAACCTTTTTATCTTCGAGATAACCTTCTGCCAGAAATCTATATTTGTCTAAAATAGATACAACCGCATTTCTTAGATTCCTGTCGTTATCGAACTTGATATTCCCAAACTCGTTCGTGGCATAACCCTGCCAGATAGATTTCTTTTGCTTACGATCATAAAGCTGTATTACCAGAGTTCCATTTTTCATCAGGTAATTTTCCTTATTGTAAACCTCGTCTTCATTGGTACGATTCAAGGCCCAGTTTTCGATATCCGGTTGCACATAACCTTTCAACTTGAGACTATCGAAATACATTCTGTATGAGATCAAAATGTTAGGCTTGTTTTTAGTCTTTTTATAGCCCAGAAGTCTCATTCTCCAATCGATCGTTCTTTCTATCACCTCATTACTCATAGAAGAATCTCCATTAATCACGGGGAGATCAAAAAGGTCGTACGTTTTGTATTTGGTAAACCTACCTTTGTAACTGTAGTCATATTCAACAGGAAGTTCTTTGTATCCAAAACAAGAGGTGAGCAGGGCCATTCCGATGATAATAATAAGGTAGGTGGGCTTCATGATTTATTAAGCTTTAAAGTATTGAGTTTAGAAATATAATCAAATTCAAACTTAAAAGTTTGTTAAATCATCTAAAAATGAGGTTTGGTCGTCTAAACGTTATTTTTGCAAACTTTTGTTATATGCCTCCTTATACAAAATTCAACTTTGCTAGCAAACATCAAGGATGGAAAGACAGGATTGTTTTTCAGCTAAGATGGCAGGAGACCTGCTCGGATTGATCAACAAGATCTTTCGATTGATCTTCAAGATCATGACTGGAGTTCAGAACTTCTATTTTCAAGTAAATAGGAATGAGCTACTTACCAAAAATAGCTCACTCCCTGATTAGTCTTTTATGAACTCATTACAGCTCCATCAGCAAGATTCACAACTCTCGAACCATAAGTAGAATTTTTCTCGGAATGAGTCACCTGAATTATGGTCATCCCTTCGTCATTCAATTGTTTGAAGAGCTTCATAATTTCGTCTCCCTGTTCGGAATGCAGGTTTCCGGTCGGTTCATCGGCCAGCAATAACTTAGGTTTGCCGATAATTGCTCTTGCGATACCTACCAATTGCTGCTGCCCTCCGGATAACTGTTCAGGAAACAGGTCCTTTTTAGCAACCATATTAAACCTGTCCAGCATTTCTGCGACCATTGCTTTGCGTTCCTTCGATTTTACGCCTCTGTATAACAGAGGAGTCTCAATATTTTCATAGACATTTAGTTCATCAATCAAATGATAGGCCTGAAATACAAATCCGATGTGGTTTTTATGTAGCTCTGAGGTCTTTCGCTCTCTGAATTTGTGGACTGGCTCTTCAAGGAAGAAATATTCACCTGCAGATGGTTTGTCAAGCATTCCGATGATGTTCAGCAAGGTGGACTTTCCGGAACCTGACGGTCCCATGATACTCAAAAACTCACCTTGTTCAACTTCGAGGTTTACGCCTTTGAGGATGAATACCCGTTGAAATTTGGAATCTACGTATTTGTCAATGTCTTTTAGTCTTATCATATTTTGTCAATTTCTGCTTTATCAGAACTAAAAATAGTGCCACAAAAGCAAGCTACTGAATCTTAATTAGTTAGAAAACTCCTATTTAAATAATTGTTCGTTTATGTACACAAAAGGTCTACTATTCTGAACAATTTACATCATCATGCGCTATTCTGGAAAGATTCTATTTGATTCTTAAATCAGAATAATTTCTATGCTCTGCAACTGGCAAAAAACTATGTTTGCCCCCTACTCAAATAGCTAACTCAAATGCCTTGTCGCTACAGCTTTAAAAGCTGATCTGTTGTAATTTCATGCCCTCCGTCAAAAACCGTAAATTGGATATGATCTCCCATGATCGCTTTGGCCCGCCCTACTTCTTTTTCATATTGTTCCACAGTGTAATATTGATCTTTATCACCTAATACAATGAATCAGAAGTAAACATGGTATTAGGTGATA
>JBCBHL010000581.1:0-3101 GCA_038525605.1 Bacteroidota bacterium | reverse complement strand
TGTTTTGTGACTGAATTCTACGATGATGAATTCAGCAGGTCTGGCAACAGCCATTCCTATCCGAATATTGACTATACCGTTACTGATTTCGGTATCTGAAGTGGTAGTGCTGCCTACTTCCACAAAAAATGCATCCTTCATATTCGCACCTACCAATGCACCTGCTTCCCATTGTTTTACAAGAAAACTGGTCACCAAAGCTTTTATTTTCACCCAGGTTCTGGCATTATTTGGTTCATATACCAATGAATTCAGAGATTTTGCGAGTGAGTCCTGCACATAACTATAATATCGTCTTACTGCAATAAACTTCCATTCGCTGCTGTTTCCTGCAAGCGTCCTCGCTCCCCAGATTACTGGGCCTTTTCCTGTAAAAGTCCTGATAACGTTTACAGATTTACCGGCGATTGCGTCAACATTTAAGCCGTCCTGTTCACTATTAGATACCTCGATCACAGGTACTGCTCCTCCCTGCACAGTCAGATTGGCAGGTGACTTCCAGATACCTCTTTCACGGTCGTTTTTACAATAAAGTCCTGCTACGGCACCCTGCGAGGGAAGCTGACTCATCAATTTCTGTATATTGGAGTGTATGAGCTGATAAGTACTATCACTCTTGAAAAGCTCTCTTTCAAGGTTATACTTTCTAAATTGAGCCTTGTTAACAATTCCGGCGATGGCAGAAAATATGATATCTGTATCAAAATATTGTCCGTTGTTGATGTCGGCAATCAATTGTTGGTAGTTTGTAAATGTGACAGCCGGATCATAAGCGGAATCATTGTATAAATCCAGGACTTTATCAGTTGGCACCTCTGTAAAACCGCTCCACATTCCGTCGGTCATTTCGTTGGGGGTTCCAATCTGATTTAAGTGATTACCCTGCTGAAGTACTTGTACAGAACGATAAAGTCTGCTGATCTCTCTATGCAAAGGCGTATTGACACCTTTTAGCTCATTAACATCCGGTATCAGAACACTTCCCGATGCAAGAGCTCCTTTCAATGTAACTAACTTTTTAACTCTGCCAAATAGAAATTTGAACACATTGGTCGCCCTGCTTTTTTCCTGAGTTCCATTATTAGCATTATTCAATTCTTGCAATAAATGGATCAATTCATCTTTTAAGGTCTGTAGCTGATCAAGTCCACCAAAGTGATTAGAAATATCTGTCAAATCAGTATTTAGTCCATCTATACTGGTGGCTGTAGCGTTAGAGTGTGCATAATTGATCTGATTATAACTGACTGAATAATTTGCAATGGTATTCAGCCAGGGGTAATATACGGCAGCATGCTTTAAGTCTTCAGGGGCGGTAGGGCTTACGCTACTTCTAAATCCGTTGACCCCATTATCCATCTCCTTCACGTCTAATATGGCAAACTTATTAGTCAACAGTGCGCATTTGTTGATCAGCTTACCTGCCACCATACCAAATTCAGCATCTGTAAGTCCATTCAATACACCATTTACATCGGTAAATTGTATGTGTAAATCCGGGATCAGAATCAATGTTGCCTCGTCCAGTGTGTCGAGCAAGTCGACCTGGTCGGATAAGTCATCAACTATCGAGGTATGGTCAAAATTCCCAAAAGTCCCGGCACTCATGATGTAGCACTCTCCTCCTCCATTTTTAAAATACAATTCCAGCGTGTCACCCAACAAAAACCTTGTGTCCGGTGATACCTCAAAGCTTGTTGGATTTACCAAAAAATCCGGTTGATAATTACTTCCAAATAATTTCTCAAAATCAAACAATCCTTTGATGAGTTTCGGTTTGTTTTGAGCTTTCGCTGTATAACCAATGAAAACGGGTACCGCAGTTGAAACTCCTGCAACTGACGATGGATAATTATTTTTCTCGTTAATGTAAACGCCTGGTGTTTGGGTGATCATATTTTATTGGTTTAGATAATGCGAGAATTCCAAGACGATAAATTCTGCTGGACGCACTGCTGCCAACCCCACTTTTACGATCATTCGTCCTTCAAGAATGTCTACCTCAGACATAGTTTGCCCGAATCCTACATTGACGAAGAATGCTTCTTTGTCGGTGACTCCCTGCAGTCCGCCCTCCTGCCAGATGCCGTTGAGGTAAGATTTGATCATGGCGCTGACTTTGACCCATGTTCTGGCGTCATTATTTTCAAATACAAATTGAGAAACCGCCTTTTTGATGGACTCTTCTACAGAAAGGAATAATCTCCTGACAGAAATGTATCGCCATTCATTGTCGTTACCAGCCAGTGTTCTCGCTCCCCATACTTTGGTGCCAAGTCCTGCAAATGTTCTAATGACGTTAATGGATTTTCCGCTGGTAGCATCGATATTCAAATCATTCTGCATGCTGTCGGAAGTGGCGATCGATGGTTGTATCAATCCCTGAATACTGACATTGGCGGGTGCCTTCCATACGCCCTGTGCCCGATCCGTAGCGGCATAAATTCCTGCCAGACAAGCTGATGGCGGCATAGTGATCCTACCAAAATCCTTTAACAATGCGACAGCTTTCGCATATTCGTCGGAACCGCTGCCCCTTAGCTGAGAGATTGGTGATCCTCCGTAAGTAGACGACTCATGAAACTGAAAAGAGTTGACTAACTCAAGATGCGGGAAGTATACTGCTCCTCTATTGAGATCTGATGTTCCCAAACTTGTTCTAAAATCAGAAGCAGTTGTATGATCCGTCAAATTTTCACCTGCGGGCGTATCCAATATCACGAATTTGTCTCCGGATTTAGCAGCAACTTTCAAGGCTTCAGAAGCAATTGATCCATATTTGACATTCGCCGTGGTATTCTGATCTCCTGCAATCCCAGCGGCTTCCGGAAATAAAATAAGTGTAGGTTCATCCAGTCTTTCAACGATCTCCAGCTCATTGATGAATCTGCTTTCTTCCGGCGTATCATCAAAATCCCCAACAGAAATCACATAACAGGGTCCGCCACCATTTAAGAAGTAAGCCTGCAATGCCTCATAAAGATAAAATGTCCCAATCTCTACGTCACTATTGGTCAATGGTGTGATAACAGGGTTGCTTGATGGATTATCAATCTTGTACTTGTATTCGAATGAAGGTCCAAAAGAATCTTCATATTCTT
>JBCBHL010000580.1:0-3131 GCA_038525605.1 Bacteroidota bacterium | reverse complement strand
AAAAGGCATTTATCTATCGGTGTTTTCTCCTCCGTTCCGAAATTTTTATTACACCTACCGCCAGCAAAAGCAACAAGTCTGCATTTGGCTCGCAAAAGGGAGAATGAGCAAAAAAAGTTATAAAAATTCTAGTCTGTATTGTTATATCTTTCAAGCTCAAATTTTAATTAACTTCCTCTTTATGCAGGACCAACTATTGGCCTCCACTAACGAATCAGAAACCTTTATATCACGAACCAAACTAAGTTTCAATTATCCTCTTTTACTGCAATCCCAATGCTCTTCGTAAGTGAATCAAGCCTTCCTGCTCTTGGTAATCTAATCCGACGTTGATAAAATCAAACATATTTTCATAGGCATTAAAATCGGAGTCTCCATCTGTTGGTGCCGTTGCTGCATCACCATAAACACACGTAAAGGCATGAACTGTGCCGGTAGTTCCGGCTTTGATGCCAAGTGCAGGATTTTCAATAGTGGTCACCTGATAGGGCGTGTAAACTAGCTGCGTACTGCCTTTTCCATAACTCCATTTCTGAGGAGTAGCATAAAGCGGACCAGACTCAAAAATCTGAAGTTCAGGGGTTGTCAGGCAATACTTAAATTCTTTATCAAAAATATGCTCAGTAATACATAATTGATCTTTGTAGCCAAACAAGCTGGCAATGTCGATTCCCACAGCGGGCAATCCTTTTCCCGGAACAGTAATTCCGGTTACATTATCGAAGGCAACAATGTTAAAACCGTTGGCCTGATTGTTAATTTGTAATGATCTGACCAATTGTGCTACAGCAGAATTGTCAGCTGGTCCTCCATCTGCCATTCTAACCATTTTCTGATAGGCTAAATCCTTCAACGACATTCCTTGGGCATCCTTGTAGGTTATACTTTCATTTGCCAGACTAAAACTAACTGCATCGTCTTCAAACGTCCACGCAATGTCGAAAAAATCGACCAGGTACTGGCTTGCCCCAAAACCAACCGCAGCACTGGAAGCTGCTGCAGCGGTCATTACCTCCAAATTAGCTGTACTTAATGGCGAAGTGATAATCGTATCGTGCGTTGGTGCAGATTCTACCACATAATCAACAGTATAGCCAATATTGAAGTAGGCTGTGTTACCAGATTCCAGTTTCGGAAACAAAGGAGAAGGCTTGTAATCGACAGATGGAGGAATACTGGAAAAGGTAGCAGCTGCAACATCGACAGGCCTGAAATTACTACAATTAGAACCTGAATCACCATTTAGCTGAGGTGTACCACCCTCAAAACAAACCTGATAGTAATTGTGATAATTGCCTGATTCCTGCGATTCATTCAACACAACCGAATTTGTAAGCAATGTTGATGCTAACAGTAAAGGCTTGTCTTTTGCCCAGTTTTGCTTTTGATCAGAAAGTGTAACTCCGCTGAGCGGGTAATCTTTGAATATGAGATTATCAACCACTTTTTTCCAATGAGTCCCTCCCGTATATGAAGTATTGGTGTAGTGGTCAAAGACGCATTCGAGGTATATGTAATCCGGAACATCGGAACAGGTACTTACAGCATCAAACCACTTTCTTTGTTTTCCGATCCAGCCGCTTGAAGTTGCCCATGTGTTCACGGCCTCAGCAGACTCTATATCGCTGATAAAGTCGTTGGAATACATCAGCATTGTACTAAACCAGCTACCTCCGGAGTTAGATGAAACAGTCCCGACATTATTGTAGATATCCCCAAGCTTGTATTTTCCTTTTTCTGTAAGAGCGATGGTCCAGCCGGAATGAGCAGTATGCGCTCTCCAGCCACCTCCGGCAAAAGCTAAATGTACATTGCTGACGACTTCTTCCTCTAAAAGTGATGCATTGTCCGTCTGGGTTTTGACCTGACAGCCATAAAATAGTAAAGTTGAAAGCATGAAAAAAAGAAAAGCAATCGACAAACCTGGCTTGAGCCATGTAGTACTTTTTGAATGACGCTTTAGGGAAGGTATGTAGATCATAATGCAGTGTTTAGTCCATCTTAAAGGATGAATATACGGAAATTGTATTTTACTACCTATTATTTTAGAAGCAGGAAGCAGAGGTTATAAATGTTTTTGAATTGGATAAGCAAGTAAGATGAGAATAGAGAATGAATTTGGAATTAGTGTCAATAAAACCATCATTTAAGTGATATGTAATCTAAAATTCTTTACTAAAATTGCGCCTTAATAATAAGAATGGGCCAAATTACAGGTTTCTACAAACCAATGCTGGTTTAGCAAATGCGTATGAAAAAAGTTTTATTGATTTTAATGCTTTTACCTGTAATGCTTTCGGCACAAACCAATGAAAGCGATAGTATCAAACTACAGGCAAGTCTTTCACTGACAGGTTTTTTACAAGGTGGTAACGTGCAAACACTGATTTTTAGGGCAAATTCCGATGTTACCTATAAACCTTCCGATAAACTGGTTTTCAAAACTAAAAATTCCTACGTATACCAGGAATTTGGACAAAGTAAAGCTGACGAAGACATACTTAGTCTCAACTTTCTTTATTTCAATCCAGAAAAGAAGTTTTATCCTTTGATGCTTGGGTTCATCAGTACCAATTTCCGACGAAAGATCAATCTACGTTCATTGATAGGTGCAGGATTTACCTACCAGGTATTTAAAAGTAAGGGAAGCTGGCTCAAATTTTCTGTAACCAGCGAATATGAACAGACGGAATTTCAGAGTAGCACTTTCAACAGACCTGAATTTAACGGTAGTGAATCCATAAACACTTTTCGGGGTACGATCTGGATAAATGGAAAATACCAATTATTTGACAAGAAGCTAATTCTTAGTCATGAGAGTTACTATCAGCCATCTTTGGAAAGAAGTGGTAACTACAGATGGCAGGCCGATTTGTCGCTTGAGCTTCCACTGACCAAAAGATTTAATTTCAAAGTTAACTATGTGCATACTTTTGAAAGCATCGTCATAGTAGATCAAATGCAACGTGACAACATGCTCACCTTTGGTTTTACAATGAAGAACTTCTGATGTTCATCTGCCGAAAGCTTTGAGGCATTTAACAAAACCATTATCTAAACCATTTCAGCCTGTCCTTGTTATTTAGAGACAATTTCAATAAAACTAAAACTCATTATGAAAAATTTAATCC
>JBCBHL010000579.1:0-3166 GCA_038525605.1 Bacteroidota bacterium | reverse complement strand
ACAATACCCGATCAATGGGTAAATGAATTGCCAGTGATAAAACATGTTCTTTCTTGAATCACGGATATTTAGAACACCTTTATTGCCTAAATTCTGATAGAAATAAAATGGAGGTCTCTATATTTGCCGCTCAAGAAAAACGGACATGATTTCAGTAGATAATATTTCGGTTGCATTTAGTGGCAGTACTTTGTTCAGTGGAGTTAACTTCAATATCAATGAGAATGATCGCATAGCACTGATGGGAAAGAATGGCGCTGGTAAATCTACGTTGTTGAAGATTATCGCCGGAGAGAATAAACCCAGTACGGGTAAAATATCAGTTCCTTCGGATGCTGTGATCGCTTATTTGCCTCAGCACCTGCTCACTTCCGATGATTGTACGGTATTTGAGGAAACCAGTAAGGCATTTGCTGCGATTCTCAATATGAAGGCTGAAATGGAAGAACTCAACCACCAGCTGGAAACGAGAACTGATTATGAATCAGAGGCATATATGAAGATCATTGAGCGTGTCACAACGCTGAGCGAAAAGTATTATGCGATTGAAGATGCCAACTACGATGCTGAAGTAGAAAAGACTTTGCTGGGACTGGGATTCCTAAGAGACGATTTCCATAGGCCAACGAAGGAGTTTAGCGGAGGTTGGAGAATGCGAATTGAACTGGCTAAAATCCTGCTGCAGCAACCAGATCTGATTTTGCTTGATGAGCCAACCAATCACCTCGATATCGAGTCGATACAGTGGCTGGAAGAGTTCCTGATCAACACTGCAAAAGCTGTTATCCTCATTTCTCATGACAAAGCGTTCGTCGACAATGTTACCAACAGAACGATAGAGGTGACGATGGGGAGAATTTACGACTATAAAGTAACGTATACGCAATACCTGCAATTGCGAAAGGAACGTCGTGAGCAGCAGCAAAAAGCATTTGACGAGCAGCAAAAGATGATTGCTGATAACATGCAGTTTATAGAGCGATTTAAAGGGACATATTCGAAAACACATCAGGTGCAGTCTAGGGTTAAAATGCTTGAGAAACTGGAGATCGTAGAGGTAGATGAGGTAGATACTTCTGCCTTAAATCTCAGGTTTCCACCGGCACCCAGATCGGGTTCTTATCCTGTGATTGTCTCACAGCTCACCAAGAATTATGGTGAACACACGGTGTTCAAAGAAGCGGATATGACTATCGAAAGAGGTCAGAAAGTTGCATTTGTTGGTAAAAATGGTGAAGGAAAATCTACCATGATCAAAGCGATTATGGGAGAGATTGATTTTGAAGGCAAACTGGAGAAGGCGCAGAATGTGGAGATTGGTTACTTTGCACAAAATCAGGCTTCTTTACTGGATGAAAGTCAAACGGTGTTTGAAACGATAGACGGGATCGCTACCGGAGAAATCAGGAAGAAAGTGAATGATATTCTGGGGGCATTTATGTTTGGAGGAGATGCGAATCTGAAAAAAGTGAGGGTGTTGTCCGGTGGTGAAAAAACAAGGTTGGCCATGATTAAACTATTGTTGGAACCTGTTAATTTGCTGATACTGGATGAGCCGACGAATCACCTGGATATCAAAACAAAAGATATTCTAAAAGATGCTTTGAAAGCTTTTGATGGCACGTTGATTGTTGTGTCTCACGATAGAGACTTTTTAGATGGCCTGGCGGAAAAGGTGTTTGAGTTTGGTAACAAAAGAGTGCGAGAGCATTTTGAAGACATTAATGGTTTTTTGAAGACTAAGAAGTTAGAAAACCTGAATGAAATAGAAAGAAAGAATTAAGCAATTACGATGAGTGAAATTAAACAATTACTGGATAAGGTTCGGACAAAACCTGAGACTGTACAATTTGGTGAAGTGCTAGATGTTATTGAAGAATTTTATCAATACAGGCCAACAGCTTTTAAGAATGGAGACACTGAAAATTCGGAAGGTCAAAATGAGGGTTCTTGTAAGCTTTTTACTTTTGCCATGATTCACCAGTTGGACGAAAAGGATACTTTAAACTTATTTGGTGACTACTACCGCAAGGATGTGTTGGAATCTCCCGATGGAATTGATCATCAGAATATCAGGAATTTCATGAAGTATGGATGGGAGGGAATCAGTTTTGAAAGTACAGCCTTGTATGAAAGGTAATACCTGTTTAGAGGCTGCTATCATTCTAGTCGATAAAATTCTGATAAAAAGGAAGTCAAATTAAAAGATTCTCTTATTTTTGTTGCCCAATGGGGATGTAGCTCAGTTGGCTAGAGCGCTTGACTGGCAGTCAAGAGGTCGTGGGTTCGAGTCCCATCTTCTCCACACTGAAAATCCTGGCATTTTTGTCAGGATTTTTTGTGTTTATAGCACTTGACTGCTGGCAGTCAAGAGGTGTGGCCCGGTCGCGGGTGCGATTCGAGTCCCATCTTCTCCACCTTCGCTCGCCGAAGCGAGCTGCGGTGGACGCAGTCCACAGTAGTTTGCGTAGGAGAGTTTGCTCTGCTTCTTTTAATTTTCAAAATTAAGGAAGCAGGGCTTCTTTAAACTACTTGAGCATTGTTCTTAGAAGCTCATGGGTTTAGCCAGGAGCAAAGGAGAACTACGGTCTCATACACTAAAGCTTCAGCGACAGTATATGGAGGCACTCCACTTTTTCGAAACAACAATTTGTCAGTAAAACTTTAAACTCATGTACTACGTCTATATTTTAAGATGTTCGGATAATTCTTATTATACAGGTTGTACTAATAATTTAGAAGAAAGACTTCAGAGGCATAATAGAAGAGAAATCCGATATACCAGCACGAGATTACCTGTAAAACTTGAGACTTACTTAAGTTTTACCAATAAATACAAGGCTTTTAACCTAAGTTCGATTAATCGCTCTAGAATTAGTTTGTTAATTTTCAAACTATAAGCCGTTATTGCGAAAAAACCTTCATGAAATGTTGGGTTTTGTGGCAATCTCTTCCAAAAACGAATGAGATTACCTCCGATCGACTAATCTCTTAAACATAAACGCTTTTCCTGACCCTGATTTGAGGTATTTCTCAAATTTAAAAGCCTGAGTTCGATTGAAAATATGTCATTATTACGTCATCACGATGGTTTTGATCTTGAAAAGTCAAAATCAGAAGTGATCTCATTCGTTTTTGGAAGAGATTGCCACAAAACCCAACATTT
>JBCBHL010000578.1:0-3171 GCA_038525605.1 Bacteroidota bacterium | reverse complement strand
TGCAATTACTAGTTGTTTTTCATTGCCCAGACTATCTGCTAGATACTTGATACAGTTCAACTTCAAATCTACCTGGTATTTACCATTAGCCAGTTCTTTGTAAGTTGCTTCTGTTGCCTTGTTTTCATATAATGTAATCGTCCTGAAAAAGCATAAAATAGAAAAAGAGGAGACGGTTTTATCTTTAATTGTCGATGAAAAGCCAACCTCTGCCGGAATCGATCCTATCAATAAACTGATAGATAGAAATCCAGGTGACAATGTAAAACCCGTGGAAGAGGTAACGAATGAAATCGCTCAAATTTCAACGGATTAGTAACAACAACTAAATTTTGGAAGAAGCCTGACCAGCAAGTAAATCTTGCTGGTCATTTTGCATACTTACAAATCATCCATAGCTCACTGATGAATTACCTGTTGTGTTCTTGCTGATCATTTTTTTGATTACTTCTTTGTGCTGATATAGTGCTTTTAACTGATGATAATCATAGGTGACCTGTATCTGTAGCTCTATGTTTTCAAGCATTTTTTCCGCACAGGCTACAATCTTCTCCCGATCCTCCCTGACCTCCTTATCCTCTAAAAAATCTTCCATAATTGCTGACTGGTGGTGTACTATCATGATGTAAAAATCAATAGTTTTTTCCTGTATTCTAAATCAAAACCTGTCATCAGGACTTTAAATCTGATGATTGGGAATTTTAATTAAGTGAAGTAATTAATACAGTTTGAACTATACAAAGAAAAGCACTCTGATGACGCCAATAAAGTTTTTTACCCGAAGACTCAAAGATTTTGACTTCTGAACTGACTCGTTTTTGCTGATTTTTTGATTGTATTCCATAGCTCTTTAAATATGATAAATTGTTGAAAATGTATTTTTGGCATTCGCATAATGCAAACCGCCTTTAGCTGATTAAAGTATAAACTTCTAAAGTTCCTGAATGTTTGTCTGTTTCCGAAAAGGATACAGAATCATAACATGTCTTAAATACATCTTGAATTTTGCCAAAGAATTTTAGCTGACCGAATTGACTACCATAGCTAGTTGTAGTTTGTTCGTGTTACATTCAAGTATGTCCGAAGACTTTATTGCAATTGAAGATTGTGTTCCAAAGCTCTGCGAATTACATTTTTGTGCTGACTTAGCTGACCTGCGTGACTGTTATCGTTAGAAATCCTGGATTGTTTCTCCACATTTTCCAACATATCACAGAGACAATCAATCAGAAGCTGATCCTCAGACCTTAGCCCTTTTACTGCCTCTTCAACATTGTTAGTAATACTGGTAATTAACATTCAATAACTGGTTTGATTGTATGTAAATATTATGAAAATTAATTTCTATCCATAGAAACTGTCTTTCATACCGAAAATATATGCAGTTAACGGGAATAATTTGGGGTGAATGGAAACATTTTTTTGACTAAAAGTCAAGAAATAGATAAACGGCTTTTTTTGATCGATGAACTATTATATCAAATGATAATAAAATATGCTTAATAGTATTTTAATGATGTTTTAATATATAATTTGACTGTGAGTCAAATTTCTGTCTGGCGCGCAAACTTGCTTAAGCATCTGAATGGGTTGAGTAAAAAAAGATGTTTGTAAACCTCGTAACAGAAGGTGTGATTTTCTATATCATGAAATTGGGATTGAATCAGAAGAGGTATTTCCTGATTTGCTAATTTTCTTCTGCTTTTCCTTAAAGTGAGTTGTGTCGAGAAGCCTTGAGAAGATGCGATTCAATAAATAACCTGCTTTGAACATCTTCATTTAAAAAAGAAAAGACCTGCCGGTTGGCAGGCCCTGTGAACTTTCCGTAGCAGTCCATAGCTGGTGCGGACTCCATAGCTGTCAAGCCCCATGCATTCACTCATCTACCATAGCTGATTGTAGATCTCCACGCTGATTGGAAGCATGCTGCCAACAATTTCGAAAAGGCACTAATTCAAACTTAGATTTTGTTCCAAAACCTTTCTGATTACCATTTTATGATCTTTCATCTGCATCAATTCATCGAAATCATTTGTGAAACTTATTTTCCTTTCCACATTTTCCATCATTTCACAAATACAACTTAGAAATATCGCCCCGTCTCTATCTTCCCTTAGGATATCATCTAAATCTATTTCTTCTTTAATGCCGTTCATGATCACAGTAATTAGTAATTGTATGATGCAAAGATGAGGATGAGCGGGAATTAAATAAAATAAGGGGTAATCACTGGGGATAATTCAAGGTCAACTGGAATATTCTGGTATGAACGCGAAATTTCTAAAGGCTGGTTATTAACATTTCTTTGATGGATATTCTCTGATGAGAATGGGAGGTGATTGTGTCGGATTCCGACAGGAATCCGACTTGTTGATTATGCTGTTTTTTTAGATAGGTAGGCAGGCTTTCTGGTTGCCTCTATTGCTTTCTTGATGACTTCAAGATGCTCCAGCCACATACCTTTTTCTGATATCAGATTTCCGGAGAGTGCCTGCGCTTCCGCATTGGCTTTCATCTTCTCCAGACATTCCATGACTAACAAGTCTTCATTTGTGTTAACTAATTCCATTTTGCGCTGATTTATATTTGATTCAAAATTATTCTATCGCTTACAATTACTCTCGTAATTATGCATTAAGTTATCATGAAAAGAAATTATCCTAAACTTAATCTTGTTATTGGTGTGTGGTGATAGTAATTGATAATAAATCCACGACGCAGTTTGCATATATTTGTGCATTTAAAATTAATTACGTTTTTAAATATAATAAAACTTTTAAGAACAACATGAGAATTAACTTGAAATTTCTGGACGATAAAGTATATGAAACTACCAACGAATCCGGGAATAGTGTGAAAATAGATATGAAAGATGCTCAGGAAAAAGAGTATCAATCGCCAATGGAATTGCTACTTTCAGCTACTGTTGCCTGTGCCGCGGTAGACATCGTCTCCATGGTAAAAAAGAAGCGTAAGACCTTTGTAAATCTGGAAGCAGAAATTGGTGGTATCAGGAGAGAGGAGTTTCCGAGAAAGTTCACTGATATTGACATCAAATACATCCTGACATCTCCCGATACTTCGGAAGCTGAATTCGACAAAGTAGTAGCGCTGGCGGTAGAGAAATATTGCTCGGTAGCAGGATCACTCAATGCGGAATATCCGCATTGA
>JBCBHL010000577.1:0-3195 GCA_038525605.1 Bacteroidota bacterium | reverse complement strand
TTCAATATACCCATACTAGGGAATGTTGTGTCAAGTTCGCTTAAAACAAAATTAGAAAAAGAAAATATATCGGGCATAGTCTTCAAGCCTGTTAGGGATATAGAGATTACAATCAATTGAAAATCCTGGAATTGCAGCAAAACTTGTAAATCAGATCTTATAAAATGCTGGAATCACTATGCTTTGCTGGTACACCATCCACTTATTTCAATAGAAATAATGAATTCCTCAGATTTGGCTTCAAACCAAATGGCTCATAATATGCACTGATTCGTGTTATCAAATGCAGCTGTTAAGTCTTCCAGCCACTTTTGGTGTTTTCACCAAAAGTCCAATTTTAATCACTAAGCTCTCTCACTATTCTACTGTGTATACTGTTCCCTTTGCTTTTATGTCCCACTGAGCATATTTTTCCCAGGTTCCCAGCGCCTTGTACCTGATTAAAGAATTTTTTATAGAACCATGTTTACCACCTATCATCGGTGACGGTTCATCAATCTTTACCCATTGAAAACCAACGTAAAATGGTTCGTTCAACACGATGTTTTCGGCTGTCAAGTCTACATCGAGCCAACCTCTCAATAGATTGCTGCGGATAATTTTTTGATTTTTCAAAACCTGGTCACTTGGTAGATTAGTAGTCGCATCTACTTTGTAGATATTCAGTAACAACGTAAACTCTTTTTCAAGTTGATTGAATATGTTCAGACTGACGGAGTTGAGCAGCATCTCACCTTTCGGGTTGATTAGTGTTACAATTTCTGAACCTCTGTCTCCATTTTGAATCCAAAGAAACAACTTATGTTTTTTGGTGTTGCCAAGCTCTTTCGTTTTTCCAATTAGCTTTTCTGAAGTAACAACAACCTCGTCCAGCAATTCTACTTGCTCAGTTAGTTCTATTAACACATCATCCAATTTTAGAAGACTGTCTAATCGAAGCTGAAGTGTCTGGTAGCCAATGTGAGAAACTATCAAAATTTGATCAAGCTGTTCATAGGGGATTTTCAGTTCAAACTCTCCATTGTCGTCCGTGATGGTTCCTATATTTTCTTTGGCTATCCCAACGGTAGCAAACATTACCTGGTTGCTGGCAGAGGTTATTTTTCCCTTTAGGATTTGCCAGTTACCACCAGTTTGACAAAAAACATTGGTGAAACAGAACAGCAGAAGAATAGTAAAATAGAAGTTGGGCATTTGTTATAATACTTTTCAGTGACAAGACTAAATCGGATGCTAATTAGTTTGTATTATTGACTAATGCAACTGATAATCAAAAACTATTCCAAATTGTCTCGCGTGACAGCAGGAATAGTTTCAAAAGCCAGAAATGCCAATTAAAAATATTCACTTTTAGGTATTGCGCTTGAGTGATGATCTGTCTTATTTACTAATTTGGAAACTATAATCTAAATAATGATTATTTACTAAAGTTGATTATTTTACAGATAGCTAATTGATTAAGTTAATGCTGCTTTGAATGACTTACAGGTATTTGTAAGTGGATATATTTAAGGTAGTTAGTTGTTTAATCAAAAAATGTTGAAAGGTAAATAACCGGACATTCTGTTCTGTAATTGAGTGCTACAGCCAATTTGCTCTAACGATGAATGATATTAATAATTACAAAATCTACTACAAAAGTATCCCTCTTGGGATACTGGTTTTTGTCATTGTGGCATTTACATTGCCAAGTAAATTGAACCGACATATCCCAGCAAAGTCCAAAATTTATGTGGTAGATACTGTCTATAACTACGTCGATACTTTTACAATTACAACTAAACGTCCTAACTTCCAAATGAATACCTCTAAGCCGGCAAGAATGAAATTGGGTAGTTTAGATGATTCATTGAGCTATTCAAATTTCTTATTGAATAGAAATCCAAAACTCCTTCTTTGGATAATGGCCCAAGCAATGGGGCTAAGCCTATGTTATGCTCTCTTACCTTTTTTAATTAGGATTTTTTCATCCTTATCCACTTCAAGGAATCGTAAAATTATTGCCCTTGGCGTATCTTTTCTAGGTGTTTTACTACTATTGGGGATAAACAATTTCTCACAACGGGACATAGTATTTACTCCACCTGCAATTATGGAGAAAACTGGCGTAATGTTTGGAGATGACACATGGATAATGCCGATAATAGTTATTCTCTACTTAATTCCTGCTTGGCTTGCTCTTGCTGCAAATATTCTGTTAGGGATAGAATCAATTGAGAAAAAAAGCGATGCAGTATTTGAAAGAGTACATGAGTTTAGAATCAAATACTTATTTGTACTCAGATCTGCCTCAATAATCTTAGTATTCGGGATAATAACAACAAGTCTACTACAACAGTCAATCTTAGCCGTTATTGGAGAAAAGTTGCCATCTTGTTCCCAGATGAATTTGTAATAGTATATTCATTAAATTTCACTTTCTTTTTAGTTGTATTCTATTTACCTGTAGGATACTTAATTTTAATCCAAAATCTACAACAAGAATCAAAAAGTGAAAGAAGCAAGGAAAAGAAATTCGATTTTCGGATGTTGGAACTTTTAATATCCACTTTCGCTCCAATTCTTACAGGAATAATGGTTGAAGTTTTTAAGTAATACTGGTTGTAACACACCATTAAATCATGCTAGGTTGTACGATATAAAATAGAATCACTTTCCGAAAGGCCACAAAATCTTTTTGATTTGGTTACAGGGCTTTATCATATCTATCACTAAATTCAAAGGTTTTGTTCAGCAAGACTTGAAAGGTCAATGCTTTCTAATCTACACTCATAATAGCTTGTCGTTGGCCTTCACTCAATATTAGTAAGGGGAATATTCTATTTTCCACCTAACTCAATCAAGCGTTCGCTTACCTCATTCACCCACTAATAATTTCCATTACCAGTTCTTTTGTAAGAGGCCTGCCTTTGGCTTTGGTGCGAATGTCATCAAAAGAAAACCGAAAATCACAACCTTCCTTCCAGCGATCACAGCCATAGGCAGTTTTTCCTTTGATAATCGTTCCGGTTTTACACTTCGGACAACCAGGCATTGCATCAGCAGCTTTTCTTCGGGCAGCAGGAGCTGATTGATTTTCAAAGACAATTTCATGACTATCAGAAAGCTTCAGAATACCATCTACTTTTTCTCCATTCAGTTTAAAACCTTTCAACTTACTGGTAGCACCTTTTTGATAGTCATGAAATTGTCTTT
>JBCBHL010000576.1:0-3209 GCA_038525605.1 Bacteroidota bacterium | reverse complement strand
TGACCAATATCTAAATGATGGAAAAGAAAAAAAAAGAGTTGCTACTAAATTGATTGACTTCTTTAGGGAATAAAAGAAAAGTTGCTTTGATTAAATAATCAAGAAAATTGATGTCAACAAAAATTAGATTTAGAGTTTCTAACTCTAAAAATAATGGGTTAATCAGTTTTTCCTTAAAAGATTAAAAAATGTTACTCCCCTTAAGGGGAGTAGGTAAGAAAAAATCGTAGGTAAGCTGACTGATAATGACTTAATTTCAACCATAAAAAAGTAATTGTTATTCTGTTAAAGAATAATAGTTTTTCTTAAGTGGATTATAGAAACTTGAACGCATTAAGGAAGCTGTTTAAACGATTCGTATTAACTTCAGATTCTTTTAAAAAATAAGTCAGCAGAATTATGGCAATCCCCATAAATCAAACAAAATCAGGTATCTTCATAAGTTTCGGAAAGTGTCTCGATTTTAATGAGAAAGCCTTATGAAATATAATTTTTTCGTAAGAATAGAATCTAATAATTGAGGTTTTTTTGTTGTAATAGCGGAATCATGATCAGCTAAAAAGTAAATTTTGAACTATCTATTTCACCAATAAGAAATATAAAGACATGAACTCTCAGAAACCAGGAATATAATATTATTCGCAGTAGTAATTGACACTTGTTAGGATTCAGGTTGTTTTCAAAAGAGAACTCGAATTATATCAAATTTGATTAAAGAGGTCATAAAATACAAAGAGTTTAAAAGACCTAAAACATGTTATTTAGGTTTTCACATTGAATAATGAAAAACAAGTACTTACTAACGATATTAACTCTTTCTCGCAAGGCCTTTTTATAGTTGATCTGTCTTCATATCATTAAATACTTCTTTTGAGAATTTCTCTAGAAGATAAATTTTAAATAGATCAAATCTAGTTATACAAAGTCTTATTGAGTAAAGTGATCAAAACCTAGTATTAGTGTTTCTAAAAACGGTTTTTTGTGTAATCGTCTCTGTTCTACGTCAGAATCTTCAAAGGATGGCACTTCCGCATGGGCTTCACGTAAATTGGAATTGAGAGTTATAGTAAAATGGTGTTCAAACCTTTGAAATTTGAACTGAAAATTTTTGAGAAACTCTATTGAAAAGAAAAACTGTTGAGGAGAAGTTAAGATTATCAATTCTTTAACCTCTTTGATAAATGCTACTGTTTCTTGAAATTTAGATCTTATAATCATAAGTTTGACTTATTCATTCATGAAGAAGAACTTTTAACTTTACAGAGTTGAATTTAGTGGATTGTCTAGATCAGTATAAGAATTAATTATGCATCTCATTCAGGATACTTTTGTGATTATTACATCTTTTTACAATCCTATCGTGTGATCACCTGTCAACGTTGATGTGTTCATAAGGGCCGTTGATATCTTTTAAACGAGTCTGGATAAGGAGTAGGTTAAAATCGGCTAAAACTGTAATAATCACTAGTAACATCATACCACTTCTAGGTAACAGGAGCAATCTTGTACTGTTGCTGTGTTGAATTGACATTCAATAAATTTTTGGGTACGAAATTTTTTAATCCCATTAACCGATATAAATAAAAATTATTAATTACCTTCGCCTTATATTTATTTAGACTAATTATAAATAAGGATTCAGCAAATTACTATGAAACCAACTTGTCGATTCCATATTTATCAGAAGATAACCAGCAATTCCAGATATGGTAAGCTGTTTCAAAACTGATATTAGCCTTTATGTAATGCTTTGATAGGTCTGTAAACTTAAACTCTTGTGTAAAAGCAGGAGTAATCAATGTGAACGATGCTAAATAGGAAACCTAAAATCATAGCCATTCCTTTTGCGGGAGGTAATCGTTATAGTTTTACCGAGATAGATAAACAATTATCAAAAAACTATGAATGGATCACACTTGAATTACCCGGAAGGGGTAATCGGTTCGTTGAGCCATTACTGAACGATATAGCCAGTATGGTAGACGATCTCTTCGACAAAATCAAAATTCATATTATCGACTGTGATTACATTCTATATGGACACAGCATGGGTACCCTACTGGGGTATGAGTTGGTTAAAAAGATAATTGGAGCAAATTTAAGAAGACCTGTCTGTTTATTTTTCACAGGTAGAGGTGCTCCGGGACATAGTCGATTTGTCAGTAAAAAATCGATCTTAGCGCAAGAGCCTTTTTGGAAAGAAATTAAGAAGATGGGTGGTATGCCTGAAGATTTTTTCGAACAAACTGACTTGTTAGATTTATATTATCCAATACTGCGTCATGACTTTGAAGCAGTTGAAAACTACATTCACAGCCCTCAGGAAACGCCTTTTACAATTCCATTGTACATTTTGATGGGTGCTGATGAAATCGGTATAAAAGATGAGAAAACTCAAGTTGAGCATGTAAGGGCTTGGGCTGTAGAGACAAAGGCAAGCTTTAATTTTGAAATTTTACCTGGTGACCATTTCTTTATTTTGGAACAACCGGAGATTGTGGCAAGGAAAATAAATGAAGCTTTTGAAGAATGTAAAGAAGAGAAGGTTGAGCTTTTACAATAATACAAAACGTAAGACCATAAAATGAAAAGAATAAGCAGTGCGCAATTAATTATGATCAGATAAAAAAGTTTTAATTCAAAAGATTCAGGGAACATCAAAATGACCACAGGTGTTAATCCTCGGCATAATCTTCTTTGAGGAATGTTCTATATACAGACTTCCCAAGATATGGACTATGGTATTTAAGGAAATCGAGAGGTTTCTGTGGGAAATGGTTACAAATGATAATATAAAACCGTTATATGCAATATTAGTCGTATATAGCTTGAATTTGAGGTTAGAAATTGACTATTGCTGCAGATGATTTTTATGAAAAGTAGTTGATAAAGACAGAAGATGAGGTGATTTTTATCTCATCTTAATTCAGGAAGCATTAGATATTTAGTGATGAAGATTAAGTAGTCTTTTAAGGCTACTGAAAGTTGAGGATACGTCTTAAGCGTCTAAAAATGAACAAAGAAATAAAACTGAGCTTAGCACAGCAAGATGTTTATTATGAGCAGATAATGAACCTTGAAAGTGCTCTTTACAATACAGGTGGTTATATAATTTTTAACGGCGATTTTAACCATACTGAATTTAGAAAGATCGTAGAAGGTTGTTTTAGAGATTTTGATATTTTCAATCTAAAATTTGACTTTTCAGG
>JBCBHL010000575.1:0-3228 GCA_038525605.1 Bacteroidota bacterium | reverse complement strand
GTCAAAATGTAAATGCCAAAATACAAGACAGTGTAACAATAGCGCTGTATGGCCCTAACAATCCTAGAAGACCGATTATCGATGACAAGTATGCTGAGAAGGTAGATTTTGAAAAAGTAAAAGCTGTTTACCAGAGTAGATTTGGTGATGCGGGAGATTTTGAGTTTTTCATCGTAGGTGATGTCGATAAAGAGACTTTAAAACCGTTGTTGGAAAAATACATTGCCAGTATCCCGACCGGAAATACCAAAGAGGAATGGACTGATAAGTCCGTCAAGCAGATTAGAAATAACATAGATAAGGACATTTATCTTAAAATGGAAGACCCGAAAAGTCAGATTAGAATTGGATATACAGCTGATTATGATTATAATCTGAGAAATCTTTACATCGCCAGAACTTTGAGTGGTATTCTGCAATTAAGAGTAACTGAAACTGCCAGAGAAGATGAAGGTGGTGCTTACTCACCAAGAGGTTCTGCCAGACTTACTCAAAAACCGAAAGGGAGCGCTTCTATTAATATTAGTTTTGATACAAACCCAGATTTGGCTGAAAAGCTAGTTAAATTAATGCAAGCTGAGATTAAGAAAATCGCGGATGGAGATATTAAGAAGGAGGATCTCGAAAAAACGCTTACAAACTTCAGTAAAAGCAGAAAAGAAAATAAAGAGAAAAATAACTACGATTTCAGTTTGCTACAAAACTACGTCAGAGAGGGCTATAACATGAACGACCCTAAAAACTTTGAGGATATTATCAGTAGTATTACTGCAAAAGATGTTCAGAAGTTCACTAAAAAGGTATTGAAAAAAGGTGAATCGTATGAGATCATCGTTAAGCCTTTGTAAAGACTTCATTTAGAAATCACAATTTAAAAGACTGCCTCAAAAGGGTAGTCTTTTTTTGTTTAATGCAAAGCAGTTAGATTTGTAGCTCTAAAAATGAAGTGTTTTAATTTGAGTGCGACCATTTAAAACCATATTATACGCCATCTTTGTTTTGCTGAGTTTTCACTATTCTTATGCAGAAAGCAATTTTGGAAAGGGGCCAAACTTTGATACTTTATACTATCAAGGGCAGTATGAGGCGATCATTCAAATTGCAAAAAATTCGATTAGCAATAGTTCATCTAACATTGCCTACAATAGACTTTGGCTTGGAAAAGCCTACTATCATAACTTCCAACTTGATTCTTCTGCAAAGTATCTTCAAGAGCTTATCGAAACAAAAGGTCTAGAACTCCAATTAAAGGTAGAGTCCTATATTTACTTGATACAAATAGATGTCCAACTCAGACAGATTGAATCAGGTCACGTTAAACTGAAACAGCTTGAAGAAATTCCTGTTGATATAAGTTCAACTGACATTTACCCGTTATTTTTATTTGCAAAAGCGAAATTAGTCGGATATAAAAATGGGTTTTTAGCAATTCAACTTTTGAAGGAATCACTTGCCATTTTTCCCGATAGAGATCCTGATAAAATTCATTTGTCAATTTGGTATGCTTCTGTCATGCGTCAAAGGCGTGATTCCAAGCAGGTAGAAAAGTTTTTGAGCCAAGCTATTTACCTTCAAAAAAAGTACTTCGAAAACAATGCTCCATTGTTTATGGCGGCAAATATATTTTCTGAAGATTTCAATAGCGATGATGATAGATTAAGTAGGTATAAGTTGCTTTTCCAAGAAAAAATGTTGCCTGTGCTAAAAAAATCAAATAGTAATTGGTCTCTGTACTACATGGCTGAGTATCATCGATTAATTGGAGGTTATGCCGATTCAGGAGGTCAAGTATTTGAAGCGATAAGAAATTTTGAGTCTTTTATCAAAGAAATTGATGGAGTTATGCCTCGAAATTACTTTAGAAAAGCAGAGGTCTACTCAAGCCTTTCAGAGTTATATTTTTCCTTTCAAAAACATCTACGTGCGTTTGAATGCTTAGAATTGGCAGGTGAAATATACGCTCATCAGCAGAATTACTATAATACCTTGAGGTACTTTTGGTCAAAAGCTAAACTTTTAAGTGAGACTAGGGACTATGAAGATTCAAATATATATCTCCGGAAAATAATCAACCACTCAGCTGGTATCTACTATCCTAGTTTTGTGTCTTCGGCGAAGATACAATTAATAGAGAATTATTATCTTAATCACGAGACCTGGACTGCACTCAAAGGAATTGACTTAATTAGAAAAAACGAAAAAGAGAATCTTGAACAATTCTACTTCTTAAAAGATAAACTTACGAATATTCAGCTTAAGTGCATAAATAGTATTCCAACTGAAATTAGAGATAGTTTAATATCCGCTATATCAAACAAGCAAATGCCAAGAATTATTGCAGATTTTAATGCAACGACAATTGATATTTTCAATTCTCTTTCCTTGATTCAAATAGACCTAAAAAAACCTGATAGTGCACTGTTCTTTTTAGATAAAATTAAGGCAGTTGAAGCTGATGTTCAAAAGGTTTTGAATTCCAGATACAACATAAATATGACAAAGACTTTCATTGAAACTTGTCAGTTAATTGCGGATGCGAATCTGATGAAGTACAGTGATACCGGAGACATCGCGTTGCTCAATGATGCCATTAACTATTTGAAAAAAGCTGAAAAAACGCTATCCACAGGTCAAAGTGGTTATAAAAACCAATATGACCGGATCAAAGTTGCTTCGGTAACCAAAGAACTTTACAAACGAGCTGTAGATGCTTATTACCAATTGTATGCTGTTACAAATAAACAGCAATTTGTTGATAGCGCTTTCTATTATTCCGAGCTGTCTAAATCTGCTGCTTTAATGGAGTCAGTGAACGACAACCTAGCCATTCAAAGCACTAATATTCCGGATTCTTTATCTATCGGGATTGAAAGTCTTCGAAATCAGCTGTCATATATCACTACAAAAATCAAAGGACTGGAAAAGGCTGGTAAACTACCCGAAAAAGATTCTACAAGTCTGAGTAACTTCAAAGTAAAGAAAATAACCACTACCGATTCCCTAGAAAGTAAGCTGCTCTTTGTCAGAGAAAACTTTAGCAATTACTATGATGCTAATTTTAGGAATTCCACGATCAGTATCGCAGAAATTCAGCAACAGCTTAAAACAGATGAATTAGCAATAGAATACTTAGTGGGTGTTGATCAATTGTTCAGGTTTACAATTGCTCATCATAAAGTTGCCTTAGAAACTTCAGATTCCAATGTAAAAGGAAGTGTTTCAAAGGCA
>JBCBHL010000574.1:0-3245 GCA_038525605.1 Bacteroidota bacterium | reverse complement strand
AATATATGTAGAGTATAGTTTTCCATCATTTTTGAACTCCCATCTGCTTTTCTCATCTTGCTCAAATTTCCATTTGGCGATTTCTGGTTTTGAAGGAGTAAGCTGGGCCAAAATGTCATTACTGAGACTCAGAAAGAAAATTAGATTGAGTCCGATTATTATATATTTTTTCATTTTGATAATTTTAATTTACGTTAAATTCTATGCAGTTTGCGATATTGTTTTTTGCTTGATTAGTCTTATTTTCTCGTTTATCTATTTCAAGTTTTGCAACATTAATATATTCAGTAACATCATCAACTGTGGTATTAGAATTGACATTAATATTCTTAAGCACCACTTCCCTGTAGTACCAAAGTGCACTTATTACACTGATCTCCGTATTAGATGCAACAAGTGACGGGTTGGATGTAAAACTAATATCTGTCAAGAAACGGTTATTATAGAAGGTATTGAAATCCTCATAATTATCCTTGCCAGTTAATTGAAATAAACCTCTTCCTCGAAACTTGTAACCATCACCGCTTGCTTCATTGCCGTTCCCGTTTTTATTTGCGTATGCATAATTTGCCATTTTCACACTGTTATAAGCATAATCAGAAGCTTTTTCTTTTCCATCTTCCTCACCTGTAGTCGAAAACCGACTAGGAAATACTGCGATTAATCTGTTTGGTGAATAATAGGTATCTTCTTCTTTATTCAAATTCCTAAATCCTCCCAACTCATGGTTGGACTGACCAAGGAAGTGATGCAGCTTCGATACGTTGTTGATCCCAAATTCCTTGCCATACGCATTGATAAGTGCCGCAAGCGTATCTGCATCTTCTTCGTCTATCTCGGGAAAAGCTTCTTTGATACTGTCGCTGGTGACATTACAGTCTTTGTCATCAAAGCAAAACCCAAATTCATCTCGTTGCTGTCCGATCCCACACACTGGCTGGCAGCCTCTTTCTTCAAAGCCTTCTACTATCTCAAATCCTCCCGGACAGTCATATTGTTCGCAAGGCACAAAATGCCCTTCTATCTCAGGGTGCGGACATAAATTGCCGCTACTGGAGCCACCCCTTGGCTCATCATAATCGTCCGGTGCTATGCCAGTAGGTCCATCAGTTGTAATACACTCCGTCGTAGTGCCTGCAAAGGTACAGAAGGCATAAAGTAGCTCATCTCCGCGATAAGATGCCTTACAGTTGAAAGTAAAAGTTTCCGTACAGACTGTTTCTTGCGTTCTGCCATTGCTTTCCGGTGTTACTAGTGTGCCATTTTCATAGAAGAAAGCATGTTTACTTTCCCCGTTCCAGTCCGATACTGTTACTACTCCTGTAAAAGCTTCTGTATCTGCTGTGGGGATGGCCTGTACATATTCCAATGCTACAGTCTCGTCTTCATTTTTATAAGCAAAGGCATAGCCCTGGTTTTTCAGTGGATATAGGGTGGGATTGTCTTCACTACTCACATAAGTGCTTGAAACGTTTTCCAGTGGGAACACCAGTGCATCACCGACGGAGATTTCTTTGTAGCGGGCATTGTCCCAATCTATGCCTACAGTGTCCTGCCTGCCGTTGCTACTGCCTCTTAGCGAAGCAAAAGCCTCTTTAACATCCGCTACTGAAATGTCCTTGTCCAGTACTTCGGGGGGTTCGTTACAAGCGTAAATAAGCAGCATAATTAGCAGGTAAAGGGGTAAGTTTAATCTTTTCATAAAAATACTTGATTTAATTTATTAATAATAAAATTTAACAGACTGAGTCGATTCAATTCCTGAAGGAACTGAGCAACACATCATTTCTTAAATGATTTTAGAAATTCGAATAATTGTTTAATTGCGACGTAATTACTTTTAGAATTTTGGTTTTACCAAATGCATGTCACAAGACGTAAAAGGACAAAAAATGATGGAATAAATCCCCTAAGTTTTAGACATCTTAATGACTATAAAGATAATGAATTATACTGAGTATATAAGCTGATTCACCTGTCATTTTTAATCCAAATTTCAAAAAAATCCCATAGCTGATTTTCTAATTCATGGTAAAGCTAAACGTCACCAGTCTGATTATTCCAGACATCTGTTTTTTTTACCTAAATTTTCATGATTTTATTTCGTTTTTATCCTTCACTAAGCTTCTATTCAAGCGGGGGAAAAGATTCGAGAAATATTAACAAATTAAATCTTACGTTATGAAAAATTATTTGAAAGTTCTAGTCTTCGTTCTATTTGTAGGGGCTTCTTTATGCTCCTGTAATACTTCCGATGAATTTGAAGAAATTACTATTGAAGAAGTCTCTTTTGAAGCAGACGAAGGCAATGGGAGCGAAACCGGAGGTGGAGTAGGCAGCAACCCACCACCTCCGGCAGACTAAGACCGGGCACCAACAAAAAACTAATGAATGATAAGGAAATAGTGATTTTTTTAGTAAATATGAGGTAGATATTTTGTGCTTATTGCTAAATACTATCTTATGCTAATAAAACTAATTGCTATTTCCTTTACACTCACCATTATTGTATTCAATGTATTAGCCAATTCTGAAATAAAAGTGCTGACAAAACAAATAGCATTGGCTGATACAGAAGCTAAAAGAGGCCAACTGAAGTATCAGCTTGCAAACAAATACATTGCTGTAAATACAGATTCTGCTTTATATTATGGCAAAGAAGTTATAAAAATTGCTGATAGACTAAAGGACAGGAAACTAAGAGCTAAATCGCTTTATCTGCAAGGTTATATTCATGAACAATTAAGAAACATAGAGCAGGCAATCTTCTACTATTCTAATGCACGGCTCGACTACCAGTACCTAAAGGATTATGATTTGGAAGAGAGGTTACTCAAAAACCTTGTAAACCTGGCTCATGAAAATAATGCTTTTGAAATCAGTGAACACTACAGCAAAGAAAGAATTAAGCTGATTCCAAAACTAAACAATTATCTCAGGTCAGCAGATATATATTATGATATTGGTTTAGTATATCAGCAAAACGATCAGCTGGAAAAAGCCATACTACAATTTATACATGCCAAACTGGAATTAGATAAACACATAGACCCTAAAGACTCTGTATTCTATGCTGAAATTCTGTTGGAACTAGGTATTGTCAGTACTCTATCATAGTAGTATAATGCATCTTCAAAGTATGGTTTTGCATCTTTTTCTAGGCACAATAAATCACTGCCTATTTTTCTACTGACATTACCTAGTTCCACCAGACGGTCAGCAGAGAATCCAGAGTCTTGCGGGTC
>JBCBHL010000573.1:0-3252 GCA_038525605.1 Bacteroidota bacterium | reverse complement strand
ATCACGAAGCAGATTGGTAATCAACTCCTTATTAAATGCTGTCGCTACATTTTCACTGGTTTGATCTTTAATGATGCCATAAGACGTCATGATCTGAGCTGTTTTTTTTGTCCCTTTGCTAAAAGCCTGAACATGATAGGTGAAGTTGTCGCCGGAAAAAGACTGCTCAGCACCATACCAAAAGTGCGGCTCATCTCCCTCCGTATGTGTTCCACTGCCAGGAAAGTGCTTCGACATACAAGCAACACTTTCCTTATTTAAAAAATCACCCTGAAAGCCCACTATGTAATTTCTTAGCATGGCGGATGCCAACTCCATATCTTCACCAAATGTGCCACTCACTCTTGGCCATCTCGGTTCTGTGGCCAGGTCTGCCATAGGGTGAAGAGCCAGACGAAATCCCGTAGCAAGATATTCCTGACGGGCAATGTCTCCAAAAGAACGAGCAATCAGCGTATCATTTGTTGCAGCTAAACCAAGTTGACTGGGCCATGATGAATAGACGGCACTTCCCTGAGAAATTCCCGGTTGAAATTCAATCGTATGGCGTGGATCTGTGGCCAGTGTAATTGGTATACCAAGTCTCGTGCGTTCCGCTAATTGTTGGAGATTATTGTGATATCTGGCCAGGATTTGGGCATCTCCTACACCAAACGGAGCAAAACTGTTCAACATTTTCTTGCCAATCAAATCCGGCCCATGAGGTATAAAATTAGAAACCATAACTGTAAGTGGATCTGAACTAATAATGGGAGCTTTCATCATATTGCCATCCTCTGTCATCCCGATCATACCAACAAACATACACCCCGCTTTTTCTTCCAAGGTCATCATATTGATCAGATTTACAACTCTGCTATCAATTGAAGCTCTCACGTCTTCATAAACATCTAATCGGCCATTCTTATTTAAGTCTCTGTAACTAAAACCATCGACCTGAAGAGAAGGAGCCGTCTGCCCAAGCTGATCCAGAAGTTTTTGAGAAGTGTATCTGGATGATCCCCAATAAATCAGATAGAATAAAGCGATCAGAATTATGAAAAAAAGTATTACCCGAAAGATCCATTTTATAATCTTCATATCTATTGTGTATTAATGACACATTAAAAATATATAATTTTTTACAAAGCATTACTATCTTTGACTCACCTCATGGAAGATTATTTAGCCTCTTTTCAAAAATTTGAAAAAACCCTACAGAATTTTCAGAAGGGTTTATCGGTAGATTGTACAATTATTGGTTATAAGGACCACAAGCTTTCCATACTGCTGTTGAAGTGGAAGAAAGTAGGCAGTTGGTGTTTACCGGGTGGTTTTATTTTCAAGAATGAAAGCACAGATGATGCTGCCTGTAGAGTTTTAGAGGAAAGAACCGGACTGACCAATGTATTCCTAAAACAGTTTAAAACATTTGGTAGTATGGAGAGAACCTGGAATGCTTCCAAAAGTAACATTGCCCTAACTGACAAGATGTTGAAGATGATTCCTGTCAATGACTTTGACTTAGTGTCTGATTGGTTTAAAAGAAGGTTTATTTCGATTGGTTACTATGCGTTGTTAGATATTGACAAGTGTGAGACACAACCGGACATGTTCAGTGAAGAGTGCCGATGGTTCCCTGTAGACGAACTGCCAGATCTGATACTTGACCACAATGAGATTGCGATGGACGCACTGGATCAATTAAGAATTCAAGCCAACTTTCTTCCAATTGGCATTAACCTCCTTCCTCATAAATTTACAATGAAGGAACTCCGTCTCCTGTATGAAGCTGTCCTACACAAACCATTGGACCGTAGTAATTTTCAAAGAAAAATATTGAACTTAAATATTCTAATAAGGCATGAGAAAAAGTTAACAGGGGCTCAAAATAAGGCACCTTATCTGTATAGTTTCAACCGTGATAAGTATGAGAAAGCTCTCACTTCAGGTATCGGGTTGTTTAGTGTTTAAACAGAAACGTCGTTTGCAAAAGACTGATGTGCTACACACGAATAAGTCAAGGTCTGCCATCATGATGTTCGTGAAATACATTGCCCCTTACTGACTGATGATGATCAGTATCATTCCTTAAAGTTGTTTTGCATCATCAAAAGCTAAACCTTCTGCATTATGTGTTTGTTTTTCAGTAATTGGTGTACTTGTGATTGGTATTAACTGCTCAAATTTGAGTATTGATGACAAACCTTAGGAAATATGACTCAAATCGATAAATCGAAACCTGTATTAGTAACCGGAGCAACTGGTTATGTTGCCGGATGGTTGGTGAAGAAGCTGTTGGAAGACGGTATTACCGTACATGCGGCTGTGAGAAATCCTGACAAGCAGGAAAAAATCGCTCATCTTAATGCAATTGCTGAAAAAAGCAGTGGTAGTATCAAGTACTTCAAATCCGACTTATTAACAGAAGGGTCTTATAAAGAAGCGATGGAAGGTTGTGAATTGGTATATCACACCGCGTCACCCTTTACTGTCAATGTAAAAGACCCGCAAAAAGAACTGATAGACCCGGCATTGAATGGTACTGCCAATGTATTGAACACTGCAAATGAAGTGTCTTCCGTAAAAAGAGTGGTAGTCACCAGTAGTTGTGCCGCTATCTACACGGATGCCATCGACTGCCAAAAAGCGCCTGGCGGAGTACTCAATGAAGACATATGGAATACAACAGCTTCTATTGACTACCAACCTTACTCATATTCCAAAACACTAGCTGAGAAAAAAGCGTGGGAAATCAACAAAGCGCAGAACCGATGGGATTTGGTAACCATCAATCCGTGCCTGGTGTTGGGGCCAGCGCTAAACCCACAGGTAGTAACTTCAGAAAGCTTTAACATCTTAAAACAACTGGGGGACGGTACTATGAAAATGGGTGCTCCAAAGATGGGTATAGGTCTGGTAGATGTTCGTGATGTTGCCGATGCACACTACCAGGCAGGTTACGTACCTGAAGCCAACGGCAGATACATTACGGCAGGGCATAATACCGATTTTCTGGAACTCGGCACGGTGTTACAGGGAAAGTACGGTAACAGATATCCACTCCCGAGTAAAGCAATGCCCAAGTGGTTGCTAATGCTCGTAGGGCCTATGGCCAACAAACTTTTTACCCGCGATCTGATTAGGAATAATGTCAACGTTGAATGGAAAGCTGATAACTCTAAAATTAAAAAAGAATTGGGCATCCGCTTCAAGCCGATGAAAACTACAATGGAAGATTCTTTCCAGGCATTAATTGATGAGAAAATTCTA
>JBCBHL010000572.1:0-3266 GCA_038525605.1 Bacteroidota bacterium | reverse complement strand
GGCCGCCCTGCTCAGCCGGGTTTTTTGGCAGTCGCAATGGCGAACCATCCAGCCCGCCTTTGCGCAGATTTTAAACCTAAAGACTATAGTTCATTGCCGAAGTGCCAAATCAGAACTGTTTTTTACGCAGATCTTTCCCGGACAACAGTGATTGATAATTATGAGTTAGACGTAAAAACTAATGAATCCCATATTTCAAAATCCGCCCAATAAATCTTTTGAGATTACCTTTAATTATAAACGATCTTTAAAAACCATTGAGAAAGCTCATGCTGATAATTGATCAGTCTACCTAACGAAATACCTCGCCCAGTCTCATTTTAGTCTGTGCCGTGATAATTCTCAGCAATTTCATACCTGTTCTCATACGCCATTCAGGAATTTGCGGTCGTTCCATGTGTTCGCTGATCATGATGAATGCCACGAAAAACATTACCAGATAGTGCCATAATCCGTGGGGCAGGAGCATGGGGAAAAACATGATGATCCAGCCGGACCCTACACACCAAAACCCATGTTCAAAACCAAAAAAGAGAGCATCCCGGTCGGCTGCTCCGCCAAATACCGAAAGTGCTCTATGCCCATGTGCGCGATTTAAAAACCTTTGCTTCAACGGCGAAAACTGCCAGATAATTGCGACTATGCCAGTGATCAGTATCGGGAGGATTGATCCCGGTATCAGGTGATTCATCAACATCAGGCTGGTAAGCATCAATGCTCCCGTTGCAGTCCAGACAGCTGTATATCCTGAAATAAATATAAATGCCGACCGAAGTTGTCTTTTTTTAAAGCTACTACTGTAGATATGCTGGATAGGTGCTATCAGCTTTGGGAGCATCATCGCCAGAACCATCAGCACCCAATTCCACACCATACCGGGGAGTGTGTGTTGGATAGTAGTAGCGACAGATGCCATGTGAGAATGATCGTGACCAGTCATGTCGTGATGCATGGCTGGATTAAACAGCAGTACTATCCACATAAATGCACTGATCCCGATCATCCAGTAGCTGATCTTTTCATCAACTAATCTGCTGTTTTGCATTATTCCTGTTCTTCTCTGAATATGTTGATCCTACCAATTGTGATGGACTCGCTACCAGGCATGTTGCTGGGGAATATAGAGACATCCAGGGCATCAGTATCCAAAGCATTGCTTAGGTGTAAGTCATCAACAATATCAGTGATGTCCAGGGTGAAGTTAAGTCCTGCACCACCGTGGTGCCCATCTTTGTCTGAGGCGCCTAACAATCCAAACAGTGAAATGTAACCTGCCACCGTACCATTGACAGAAACTGTTAGCATATTGGCATCAAGCTGACCAGTTACATTTTTTAATTCCAGATATACCTTGTCTGGGATGTCTGATACAGATGCTCTCATTAACTTTTCGGTGACGTTTTTCTTCAGACCACTGTCAAGTTTTACCTTGGTATTCAGGCCTGAACCGCCCAGTTTAAGAGATCCGTCGTTTGCACCCAGAAGCTCTGAGTTTTTTCCTCGTGCCATAATATTTTGATTAAATAGTTCGGGTGACCCGGCTCCCAGCTTGTTCAGTCTCATTGCCAGTGTATTTGGTACAGCGGTAACTGTTGAGAGATCCTCGTACTGGTAATCCAGATCAGACATGTCATCTACTTCTTCGGGAGTAAAATTCCAGCTGGTGCCATCGGGCATAGGCATGAAAAACTCCTGTTCTCCTGTTGCTCCCGGACCTTTCAGCCAGTTATTATCTGTGGGATTGGTGTTTCCTTTATCATTCCAGGAGGCCCACAGGCGGTCAATGTTGGAATGGTGCAGGTAAAATATCGGGT
Source organism: Bacteroidota bacterium (assembly GCA_038525605.1). GTDB lineage: Bacteria > Bacteroidota > Bacteroidia > Cytophagales > Cyclobacteriaceae > JANSWY01. The sequence goes on along the minus strand of JBCBHL010000572.1, from coordinate 1,452 downwards.
CGAGTGCAGCCGTGCCAGGGTACGACATCAACCCGCCATGGACGCTTGTTCCACCTCCCACCTGGGTGTGCACACCGTTGTGAGGGTTGCTCTCCAAATTACCACTATCTCCCTGACCGTGATGGAATCCAGTCACCGGGCCACCATATCCGGGAGCTGGTGTATCTGAATTACTTCCTGTGTAAATGTTGTTTCCCTGACATTTCTGATTTACCTGCGATGTGTTGACGTAAATATTTCCATCATTATTAGGGCCATATCTGGCTGTGACAAAAAGCGGATTAGGATCACCATCAGGAAGCTGTGTTGCAGTAAAAGCAGGTGGGATTTTATTTTGATCATCCGGACCAAAGTAATTCCAGTATGGTAGGGCCCAGTCATCAGGACCACCCAGGTTTTTAACTTCCGCACGCACCTGAGCTTCTATAGCAATCAGATAGCCTCTGTGCCACGGTGGAAAAAACCAACTCTGGTGCTGACACTGATTCCAGTACTTTTTTTGAGTGCCACTATCCGGAAGTGGGCTGGTCGGAACTGCTGTGGGAGCAGGAATGGTACCCCATTTAACAGAATCGGGGTAGCCTGCGTTGATGTACTCTCCATGGATCGCTGCGAAAAACCACCAGCTGTTTTCATCATCGAGCGATTTAGCCTGCATTGCCTGCACTCCTTTTGCATACCATAAAAGGTCAGTGTTGTTAAAGTCACCGCCATTATTCCAGGCGTTTTTTCTAGTGTATGTTGCCATAAAACGTTTTAGTTTAACAAGGTAAGATCATCAATCAATGCTGCAACATATGTGTTATAAGTATGTAACATTTCAATCGAGAAATCTTCTAAAATCAAAAAATGAATAATGATTGAATTTACCAATAAATGCCTTCAATAACTAATCATGGCCGCCTGGACAGGCAATTGTCCTTCTTTTTGTCGTCTTTCATCTACGGTAATTTGTATCATCGAAAGTAATTACCTGTAAATTGGAATTTTATTCAAATTGTCTTTTCATACCTTTCTGTACTGCCTGATCACAAACTACAATGAATTGTTCTGTAATTTTTTGAACTATTGAACCATGTGATCCTTTAGCTCTTTCAAGGATCGGCCTTACTTCCGGGAAGTACGCTTTTAGCTCGTTCTTGGTATATAACTCAACGCCTTTGGCAAGAGCTATGGATTGCCCCTGCGAAAAAACAATAGATTTCCAAATGTCACTGATGTCGGTATCTTCTGTTTTTAGTATGGATAGGTCCATTGTTTTCAGTACCTTGAGTTGTTCAGAAAAGCCAGTTCTTAGTGCTTGTTTAATATGCGGTCTAAGTTTTGTTCTACTATAGTAAGAAAGTGTTTTTCTCAGTGTCCGTATGAGTTTCAATTCCAGATTACGGGGAAGTAATTGTGTGATTTGCAGATCGAAGTATTGCTGATGCAAATGGTATGTTTGGAATAATG
>JBCBHL010000571.1:0-3274 GCA_038525605.1 Bacteroidota bacterium | reverse complement strand
GATAATGGACTTCAGAAAAGCCTTTCCATTTCAGAGATTATCGAACGAAACAGGGATTGATCAACGGATGCTGTTATGTAACTACCGTCTTTTTCCTTAATATTTCACTGAAGAGAGCCCAAATCTTGTGAGCTTATTTCGACCGCACCAAAAGCTATAGTACATTTGCTCATCATGGAAACATTAAGTTTAGCTGTCGTAAAACAATTGTACTTCAGGATTCTCATATCTGCTATATTTTTAATTTTTTCTGTAAATATTTTGGCCCAGCCAGCAATGGATGCCCGTACTATTTATGAAGAGGCTGATAAATTATTCCGTACCTCTCAGGTTGACGCAGGTATCGAGAAACTTGAGTCTGCAGTAGCAGTAGCTGTTGAAACTAAAGAATATGATGTACTTGTAAAGGCAGAGTCTTTTTTGATTAGGATACATGTTGCCTTTGGCAGGTATGATCGTGTTGAATCGATCATCGAAAGAAGTTCTGCCTATTTAGATGAAGAAATTGATGATGCTACTACAAGCGATTATTACCACAGTTTAGCCAGATATTTTCTGGCAAAAGGAAATTTCATAGTTGCTTTGGAGAATATTCACTATGCTCTTGACAAAATCAGTCCGGAAGAACACCCTGAAATGTATGTGCTTGAACTGCTCGTTAAAGGGAATATTGAACAGGGATCCGGGATCATTGACAAAGCAGGTGATACCTATCAGGATGCTCTTAACTATACACTAAAGCTCTTGGGGGACGATCATTCTTACCTACTTTACCTTTACAACAATTTGGGCGCAGTAGCCGCTGATGGTAACGACCATTTCAAAGCGGAAAGGTTCTATCAAAAATCGCTGTTGATCAACCAAGTTAAGAAAGATTCGGTGGGAATGATTTTGATTTATAATAACCTGGGCAATGTATCAAAGAATAAAGATAATTATGAGGAGGCAATTGCCTATTTTGATTCTTCACGAAATATATCGGATGCTATATATGGTAATCAAAGTGTAGCTTCTGCCAGGGCAGTTTATAACCAGGGAGAAGTCAATTTACTGAAAGGTGATACCATTGAGGCGCAAGAAAATTTTACCGAAGTTGTCAAGGCTCTTACAGGGAATGAAGCAGTGGGAGCAGTGACAATATCGGCAAAAGCGCAATTTGGTAAGGCAGGAATTCTTATGCAACGAAATTTGGTAAACAAATCTTTATCCCTGGCTAATGACGCACATAGAGAGATTATCAAAGCACATGGTAAATCAAATAGAAATTACCATAATTCGTTAATAAGTCTGGCTGAAATTTATAATCAGGCTGACTCCCTGTCTCAGTCTCTGTTATGTATAGATCAATTTTTCAGAAATATTGACTCTGATTTCGCTGGTGATACGGTCCTCTCTAATCCTGAGTTCAATAACCTTGTTGTTGATGATATTTATGTCGTTTTAGAAGCACTCAAAACCAAAAGTTCTGTTTTGAAAAAACTTTTAAACGATGCTCCAGATTTAAAATACCGAAATGCATTGTTGCAAACATCTAAACTAGCCATTACACTGATAGAAAAATGGAAAACTTATGATATATCGTTTAGGAAAAAACAAAGCCTGATCGGTCAGTTTGATGATTTTTACGATATGGCCATCACCGAATTCTATCATGCTGGCGATCTGGAAAGTACATTTCAAATATCAGAGAGGTATCGGTTAAATACCATTACCGAAAGGCTGATGCAGTCAAATGGTTCGCGGTTCCGAAATATACCTGACAGTATCATCAACAAAGAGAATGAGTTACGGCTTAGGATAAATTACTACAGCTCCTCGTCTGATCGCGATTCAGTAGACTTAGAATTACTGACGGCTCAGCAGGAATTCGATTCCATCAGGGCCTTTTATCAGAAACATTTTCCTGAATACTATAATCTGTGGTTTACTGGTGCTCCGGTTACTATTTCCCAGGTCCAAAATCAGCTGCTTAGTGATGATGATGTATTATTATCTTATTTTTTCGCCAAAAGCAAAGTATTAATTTTTGCGGTGACAAAAGATGATTTTCAGGTATATGAATCACTCATCAATTTGTCAGAAGTAACTGCTCAAATTGATGATCTGATACAATTTTTAAGTGAAAACCCGATCAATGTAAAGAAAAACGAGCAACAGCAGTTCGAAAGCTATGTTAAAAATGCACACAATTTGTACGAGCTTCTGATTGCCCCGGTTACCTCCCTTACTAAAGGTAAAAGGGTACTGATTATTCCTGATGCTCAATTAGCTTCGCTACCAATTGAAGTATTACTGAAGGGTGATGAATTGATGGGTTATGATTACAGGGCTTTACCTTATCTGATCAAAGAAAATGAGATTGGTTATTTAATTTCCGTTAATACGGCACTGTCGATGCATAGTATACCAAAAACAGAGGGTCAAAATAAAGTTCTCGCTTTTGCACCTTTTTCCGGTGATGAGCAATTGGTTATAGATGGGATGAGTTTGGCTTCACTAAAGGGTTCAAAGGATGAGGTAACAGGAATAGCAAATCATTTCGATCAGGATGTTTTCCTGGATAAAAGAGCTACTAAGAACCAATTTTTAAAATTGATGGAAGATTATGATTTGTTGCATATAGCCTCTCACGGAATTATTGATCATGCTGAACCAATGAATTCAAGGATTATTTTCTCAGATAGTTCCAATGATTCATTAGCTGCAAGCGCATTGTATGCTTATGAAATGTATGATCATAAACTCAGCGCAAAATTGGCCGTACTCAGTGCCTGTGATACTGGTGGAGGTCAGGTTATGAAAGGTGAAGGGCTTGTAGGACTGGCACATGGTTTTATATATGCCGGTTGTCAAAGTATCGTATCCAGTATGTGGGGTACGGAAGATAAAACCACTCAGGAATTAATGAATTCGTTTTACGGTGAGTTAAGCGATGGAAAGGAAACCGGGGCAGCCTTGCGATCTGCCAAATTGAGTTTGCTGGATCGAATAGAAACGGAAAAAACTCACCCATATTTTTGGGCAGGCTTCACGATAACAGGTCACTCAAACCTGTTGATAGTTAGTGGGACGAACGAAATTATACTATCGGTTTTATTTGTATCAGCTTTTGGTTTAGTGCTGCTTTACTTTCGAAAAAAGCTGGTTAAGAAAAGTCGATAAGTTTTTGACACTAAAATTTCAATGACAGTCAATAAGTCGCTTCTATCATTTCTTACAAGCACCACGTCATTTCTAAAATAGAATCATATGTAACTTCAGATCAGTATTGCAC
>JBCBHL010000570.1:0-3284 GCA_038525605.1 Bacteroidota bacterium | reverse complement strand
ATTATCAGCAGCACCTATTCCATTCACATCTTCCAATGCCACCAACAAGCCATCGCTTGTGTAATCTACTGTTACAGGTGCTGTTCCTGTTACTGATACTTCCAATGTAAAAAACTCATCACTAGTACCATCTGTTGTATTATCCGTTCCGGCACCATCATCTGATACAGAACTGATTGTTCCCGAACTCAGACCAAAGTCGTTTACATCTAAGGTGGCATTGTCGAAATCTTCACTCATTTCGATGACGATCTCATCGACGTTGCCATCGCCGTTGGTATCGAATTGGATCGCACTCAAAAATACTGGTAGCTGACCATCGTCTATTGCTTCCCCACTGATATCTGCTGCCAGGTTTCCTGCGGCGTCAGCTATTCTATCATTTGCGTCATCATTGATCACCAGGGCAAAATCTGATGCCGAAAAGCCCGTGTTGCCAATCGAACTAACAGCAAGGTCTACTATCGAGTTATCTCCAAGGTTTTGTGATGCGCCACCTGAAGTAATTCCAGTGGCAGTCCAGTCGCCAGCATTCATAAAGGTTGGAGTAACCACCTCACTGTATTGTAATTGTATCAATACGTCACTCACTGCCGTGGCTGATAAAAATACCGGAAGAGCCAAATCTATTCTGGTGATATCAGTATTAGCCAGAAAATCTGTTGCGGAGAGATTTTGAAGGTTTCCTGTCGCAAAAGTGGCTGTGAGTAAAGCCTCCGTGCCAGTAATACTCACATCAAAAGTCACTAAGTTATCGTCAGGTGTGTCAGGATCGGAAGTATTACCAAGAGTGCCCCCGGTAGCAACGGCAGTTGGGTTGACTCCTTCAAATACAAAATCAGTCAGAACAATTGTCAGGTCATTGATGGGTTGGTCTGTTGTAATCAACACTTCATCAATATTTCCATCGCTGTTTGTATCAAAGTAGCTTGCGCTTGTAATTGTTTGAGCTTGTAAGCCAGCTATCGCTGATATATTGATAAGTACTAAAAAAACCCAAAAAGCCTTACTAAAACCAGTTTTCAGGCATCTGACCCCTCCAGGTTTAATAGCTCCCACATCACTTTTTTTATTGCTTCCTTCCAAAATTGACAACATATAACTCATCGCAATATTTTTATGAAAAATATTCAATTTTCTGATTGAACTCTTAATAAAGATAGGATTGTACTACTGGTACTGTAACTATGATGAACATGAACAGATTTTTGGTTTCTCAAAATCCAAAAACCTAAATACAGTATCAATTCTCCGCTGCTGGTGTATGCAAATATCATTGAAATTAACGATTTTTCATCACATTTTAATACTATTTCAAGAAAAAATAAAAGTATTTCCCTTTACTTCAATAACCTTCCGTCACTATTGGCTTTGATCAATCCAATTTTTGTATTGCTTCCACCAAATCCGACGGTGGCACCTATCAGTATTTTACCATCTGCCAGTTCATCTAAAGCGATACCTGACTCGTCGAAGTTATCTCCAAAATTATTGATAGAGCGAATTTGACGACCCAACTGATCAGTTCTGACGAACAATACTTCCTGCCTTTTACTTCCTCCCTCCTGAGGATCCTGACTAACGAAATTTAAAATATCGCCAGTCAGAATAAAATCTCCGTTTCTTGCTCTTTTCACATCATTAAATCTTGAATCCAGCGTTGCGTTCTCAGTACCATTGTTCGCTGGAATAGTAACTACTCTAATGGAATCTACTGCACCCGAAGCTGTTAAAGGCAGAATAAATGGGTTCTCACTCTCATTTGTACTGCTGCTGCCTACAATTACCGCACCTTCACCATCGCGAATCATCTTGGTGGGGATATCATCTACAAGACTGTTACCCTGAAAAGTTGTACCATATGTGAGCGAATTATTAATAAACCCAAGTGAATTGATAATCAAATAAAGTACATTACTTCCGGTAAATCCCCTAACGGACACCCGTTCGGTCTCGGCGCATATTGCTATGTTACCATTAGATAGCTCCACTAATGAAACACCGATATCATCACCTGGCAGATTATTAACTCTTCTCCAGATTACGGTTCCGTCAGGTGCAACTTTTGTATAAAGTAAATTCCGTTGACCTCCGAACTCGTCCCCAATTGTACATAATATCACATAATTACCATCGCTGGTAACAATCATGTCGTTACCGACTATGTCTAAGCCTTCGATACCAATGGTATCTACAAACTGTTGTTCGAGTTGTGTATTGTAGACAGAATAGAAGGCAAATTTATCACCCAATACACCCAATTCTCCGGTTCTTACCTGACTACTTCCTATGATAAAAATATTGTCGTTAAATAATTTAAAGCCAGACGCTACATCATTGGACAAATTACCACTTCCTTCAAAGTCCAAAAACCTCTCCTCTCCCAGCTCTCCATCGGAACCTGCGCTGAATAAATAAATATCGTTGAGTCCTCCAGCTTCCACGTCCACACTATTAGTATTTCCCAATACCAAAAACTGATCGTTGAAAGGTTGTATATCTACGACAGTTTCCGTTGCTGATCCTCCATAGTATTTGATAAATAAGTCTTCCGGTGACGGACTATCAGCATCATTTACCAGACAAGAGGTCATGACTGCACTAAACAGGATGATGGCAGACATGGCATAAATCGCTGATTTTAATTTCATTTATTTATTGACTTTTCGTTTTTTCTTTGGGTTATAAATAGAATGTGTGTAGCCTAATGAAAAAGATAGGAAATTTAGACTTAGGTTATCCGGAACGTACGCCAGGCCATTAATTGAAGCATTGCTAACAAATCTATTTTCTGAATTGACGTAATTCAGCAATCCTATTTCATACCTCGCTTCGATAGTAAAAAAATGTACTCTATTGGATCTGATTTTGGCACCACCTCCAAAAAATAATGAGTAATTAATGCTTTTTCTTTCATTATTAGCCAGTAAATCGTATCCGTTGATACTTCTTTGGGTTCCACCTTGTCTCTCAGAATCTGCAAATCTAGCATCGATCAAAAAGTTGATTGAAGCTCCACCAAATGCATATGGTAAAATGGGTTTACTCTTATCTTCATAAAAAACATTGTATCTGGCGAGTACAGGCACCTTAATCCACGTTTGCGTTTCATTTATGCTCGTCAGAATTCCAGTATCGTCAAAGACCTCATCTACAGAAAACCTTGTAGCACTAAATTGAAGTCCTGCACTTACTTCCAGACCATTTTTGATATGTCTTTCGATACTCAGCTCACCGTTTATTCCCAATTGAGATGAATAATCTCTCACGCTTCCCGATCCGGA
>JBCBHL010000569.1:0-3299 GCA_038525605.1 Bacteroidota bacterium | reverse complement strand
GTCGAAAGCCCTTCCCACGAAAAACAAGAAAAATTTACGCTCAATACATTGGCAGCATTTAGGAAATGGAAGCTTTAGCAATAGCAATACTTTCAAGAGTTTACGCACTAATAGAAGAAGAGTATTTAAACCTTCTTTTGGAGAAGTAGCAATCAAAGCACCTATTAAAAAATCAGTTACCTCTAAGGAATATCAATTAAGTTTTCGTCTCTCAAATATACCTATAGATGATTATTATAAAGCAAATATAAGTTATTGCTGGATAGATTCGACTTTTGAAACGGCATGTTATGAAATTGGTGATATAAATCATAAAAACTGGAATAAATACAAAGTCAATTTCTCGATACCTGCCGGAGCAAATGGATCATACATAAAAATTAAACTAATTGGTAATGGTGAAACCTTGCTAGATGATATTAATATAGAAGATATACACGTTGAAAAATCAATCGTCAAAATAGACTTTGAGAAAATAAAAAAATCTGAAAATGAATTTGTCTATCGTATTTTCAAAGACATCAACAATTCTCTATATAAAAACAATCTGGCGAAAGATAATGGTAATTGTTACTTGAGAATATATGCTGAAGAAAAATTCAAGAAGGATAGTACTTTATTTGCTTCAACTGTCAAGTATGAAGACGTTATGCTAAAGAATATTAGCCCGTCATTGAAAATTAGACTTCCAATAGTTTTAATGGGGAATAGGTTAAATACCTTTCCTTTAGCTGATCAGCATTTATTGAATCGTCTTCAAGATTCATTGATGATTAAAAGAAAATTCTTTAAAAAAAAGGTGCTTGCAACACGATTATCTGATATCATAATTTTATGGAGCGAAATCCAGCATTTCTACCCTAATTTTAGCTTAGAAAATAAGTTTATTAATTGGGAAAGTGTTTTAGACACTGCATTAAACAACAGTTTACGAGATGTAAATGGATCAGAACACAAGAATGAAATAAAGAGAATGTTAGCTCATTTGAACGATTCGCATGTACAGGTGGACATTGTTGAAAACAATACCAGCTATCTGATTCCCTTAGAAATAGAGTTTGTTGAAAACAAAGTGATTGTAAAACGTCTATTAAGTGATTTTAGAACAATTCAGACAGGTAATGAAATCATCATGATAAATGGTGATTCGATAATTGACTTAATAGAGCAAGAGAGCAAGTTGATCTCCTCAGGAAATATAAAAATCAAAAATGAAAGAGCACTAGATCAGGTGTTTAATTTCAATAAAAATGAAATTGTTTTTCTCAAAATCCGAGACTCTATGGGAAAAGTAAGAGATGTATTGGTAAAAGCATCAGTTTCAAGTTATGAACATGATGTCTTAATTGAAAAATTAGAAGAAACCACTTCAAAGAAAAAAATAAGCGACGAGATTTTCTATTTAAACTTCTGCAAAATATCATATTCTGAGTTTGAGCAAGCTATTCCGCAACTTGAAGTAGCAAAGAGTATTATTGTAGATACGAGAGGTTACCCAAGTGAAAGTGGAGATAATTTCAGGAAAATTATAAGTCATTTCTTAGAAAAGGATGATACAACAAAATGGATGTTTACCCCACACATTGAGAGGCCAGATCGAAAGGAGCTATTTGATAGATCGAGAGCGCTTGGATGGGGTATAAAAAAAACTAATTCTAATTTCTCAGATAAGGCCATGTATTTGTTGATCGACCATAAAGCTCAGAGCTACATGGAAAGTATTTTAGGCTATTTCGATGTATTGAGTAATGCAACACTTGTAGGTTCTCCAACTGCAGGGGCAAATGGAAATGTTGTATATAGCAGTTTACCGACTGGATTATATTATCGATACACTGGTATGAAAGTCCTTAAACACGATGGATCTCGCCTACACGGAATAGGGTTTCTGCCAGATGTGGAAGTAAGACCTACCATTCAGGGCATAAGAGAAGGGCGGGACGAAGTGCTGGAAAAAGCGATAGAACTAGCGAAAGAGAACAAAGATTAATAACAAAAAATTAAAGATAGCAAAATTGATTAGCATAATGTTTTTCTTGCTACATTCCTTCTGTATTTAAGCCTTGGTCCTGCTAATAAGTAGCTTTATTGCAGACTATTTATTACGACCATTTTGTATAATTGTACATGATCCGATCGATTTGTTCTATTGTTTTACTATTAATTACTGCTTTTTCAGCAATCAGTCAGAACAGCCATCAGAGATCTGGTAAGATTTCTAAAGAAGTCATCGAACGTATAAAAGCCTTTAACAAACTCTACGGCTATGTAAAATACTTCCATCCAAGCGACGAGGCTGCTGCATTAGATTGGGATGCTTTCGCTATTTATGGTGTTCAAGAAATTCTAAACAACCCTGATAAGAAACTAGATGATTTATTAAATCAATTGTTTTTACCTGTAGCTCCTTCCATAGTCATCAATGGAGAGATCGACTGGGGTTCTCAATTTTACCCACTCTCCAACTTTGAATATGATACAATTCAATGGCAGCATTTAGGAAATGGTGACTTTAATACCATTAACATTTATCAAAGTCTAAGAACAAACAGAAACCGTGTTTTTCGACCGTCATTTTATGACAAGGAAGAAATTATTTTGAAACTAAATACTCCTGAATTGAAAAAAGGGAATTATCAGATAAAACTTCGATTGAAAAATAAATTATTGGACAATTTTTATCGGATCAGAATTAGTACTTGTTGGACGGATTCATCGGGCGCATTAGTGTGTAGTGATGGTGGTGTAAGCTATACAAAGAGATGGCTTAATTATGCTTTTAAAGTGGACGTTACCGATTCTACTAAATCAATGTACATCAAAGTAACTACCAGAGGAACGGGAGAAACGCTAATTGATAAAATTAAGCTCTTAAACGACAAACGAAAAGAGATTTGGAGTGATGACTTTACGTTAACCGATTTGGAGAGCTTTTTGAATGATTTTGATTCCAGAAATAATCAATTTTTTCAATGTAAAATAGTTGATGACACAATTAATAGAAATCACTTTCTAAATATTTACCCTGTTGTAAGGAAGCTTAAAGATAGCCTGTTATTCAAACCAAAACTAGCGTTTGGAAATTCTATTAAAAAGAACCTGAATGAAACTTTATCTATTGAATTGCCAACAGTATTACTTGGTGATTCTATGAATACATACCCGATTGCAGACAATAATCTATTAGTTAAATTGAAAGACTCTCTGACAAAAATAAATGAATCAGCAATCTTTGATAAAGTAAATGTAGAAACTAGATTAGCCGATTTGATCGTAATTTGGAATACTATCCAACACTT
>JBCBHL010000568.1:0-3318 GCA_038525605.1 Bacteroidota bacterium | reverse complement strand
CGGATATTAAGAGCTCCAATTGTTGAAGTTTAGAATACCCTCTATTTATATGTGGGCGTTTTTTGAAAAGGTAAACCTCCATTTCTCATTTTTTTTTGATTTTTTCTCGATCAGAATGTAACTGTCTTGGTAAATAACCCTCCCGAGTTCGGGAGGGCACTACGCTTGATCGACCATCAGGATCACCATTCCCCGACAGCATTAGACAGTTGGTTGTATTTTTAAGGACAGAATCACTCATCTCTTCTTCTATTTTATTCTGATTTCTGATGTCTTCTTCACTTATTTAAATCCGGATATTAAGAGCTCCAATTGTTGAAGTTTAGAATACCCTCTATTTATATGTGGGCGTTTTTTGAAAAGGTAAACCTCCATTTCTCATTTTTTTTTGATTTTTTCTCGATCAGAATGTAACTGTCTTGGTAAATAACCCTCCCGAGTTCGGGAGGGCATTACGCTTGATCGACCATCAGGATCACCATTCCCCGACAGCATTAGACAGTTGGTTGTATTTTTAAGGACAGAATCACTCATCTCTTCTTCTATTTTATTCTGATTTCTGATGTCTTCTTCACTAATGTAAATCCGGATATTAAGAGCTCCAATTGTTGAAGTTTAGAATACCCTCTATTTATATGTGGGCGTTTTTTGAAAAGGTAAACCACTATTTCTCATTTTTTTTATTTTTTTCAATGCCTGTCTGATCAACTGATTGAAGTATTCAACTACCACCATAATCAGCCCCCTCTAAAATGATGAAAGCACCCTGAATCAGGGTGCCCTCGTTTCACATATTTCCCGAACTATCGTTCATATATATGTAGCTGTTTTTTGAAAAGGTAAACCAATATATTTCACCTTTTTTAGAAAAAAATTAGCGATCAGTTGATTTCCAGCTTGGGTGTTAAGTGATAAAACTGTATCTCCTTTTGAGAAATTATATCAAAAAATGATGCAGTGGCAGGACTTTTCATCGCTTTTTCGTTGGCGTTTTGTGCGGCAGTTAAAGATTCCCAATAGATCATGTCTACCCATTTACCATCTGGTGATTGTGACAGTTTTCGGGCAATAAATCCGGGTTGACTTTTAATGAAATCATTTACTGACGTGGCAGCCAGTAAAGCTTTACCGTCAGTAACTCCCTCTTTTACCTTGTAGATAACCAATTCGATCGTTTCAACTTTCTTATTCATGTTTTCATTTGATTGTGAAGTACAGGCAAAAAGTATCATACCTGCAACTATCGTATGTAAAATTACTTTCATGAAGTAAAAGTGAGCATGGCCACTGACAAGGGTATGTCAGCAGGGACTAGTTTTTTTTCCTGTCCCCGAAATATTCTGTCAGGCTGAAGTGATTAGATCTTACTTTTTTAGCGACTTGTGAGAGTTTTTCAATTCTGTCTAATCTAAATTCTCTGTAATCATCTCTTAGATGACAATAGGCAATCATCAGCCAGTTGTCTTTTGTAAAATAAACAGCTAACGGATCAACATTTCGTATAGTGAGTTTATCAGAATAGATTGACCTGTAGTGAATGGTGAGTTGTAATTCGTCTTTGATTGATTGTTGAATGGGCAACAAAAATCTACTCTTCTCCTCTTTCTGATCAACAGATGGCGCAATTCTGTCTTCCAGGTAGTCAAAATCATTTTTCTGGGCTGCCTTTAAAATAGCCCTGATTTTATCGATCAGGCTACTGAATGACTCAACTAATGAAAAATCGGAATTTTGACCGATGATTTTTTCCACCGTCAATAAGGCGAGCGCTTCTTTTTCAGTAATTGCCATCGGAGGAAGAGAATAGCCCTCCACCAGTCTATATCCGACACCTGCTTCAGCGTATAATGGCAAACCCGCTGATTCAAGTGTTTTCATATCCCGATAAACGGTCCTTAAACTGATATCAAACTCGCTGGCAATTTCCGAGGCTTTCAGAATTCTTTTAGACTGTAGTTTGATCAAAATGATGGTTAATCTCTCCAGCCTTTTCATAAGTAATGTTACTTTTTCACCAATTCTATACCTCCCTCAACGAGGTTTACAAGTCTCTTTTTATATAGAATACCCAATGATCTTTTGAAATTCTTTTTGCTCATTTGCAATACCTCCTGAATTTCATCTGGCGAGCTTTTGTCATGCAGGGCCAGGTATCCATTCATATTTTTGATTGCATCCAATATCTTTTCCGATCCTTCTTCCAGGTTTTCAACACCAATTTTTCGCGTGCTCACCTCAAGTTTTGAATCATCTCTCAGAGTTTTGACGTACCCTGTCAACCTTTCCCCCATTTTAAAATCCCGGTAAATCTCGCTATCAAACATAATTCCCTGGTAGCGATTATTAACCACCACATTCAATCCCAGGTCATTCAATCCGCCAATCAGGATTTCTACCTCTTCCTGTTCTTCGAAATGATAAATTTCTTTATCGAAATGATGGTAAGTCTTTGTTGTTCCTACTAGTCTGCTGGTAGCCTGATCTAAATACATGTATACCAGATAACTACTTCCCTTCCTGATTTTGGAAGCTTGTTGCTTATAGGGCACTAAAAGGTCTTTTTCAAGTCCCCAATCCATAAATGCACCAGTTCTGTTGACATCCTTTGCCCTCAGCACGGCAAACCCGTTCAGTTCTATATAAGGAATGAGAGTAGTGGCTACAGGTCTGTCTTCGGAATCCATATAGACAAAAACTTCCATCACATCACCAACTTCTGCATCTTCCGGCACATATTTATTAGGTAATAAAACTGAGTTTCCGGCATCATCATAAAGAATGGCTCCCGGATCCACCAACCGTTCGATTTTCAGGTTATTATATTGTCCAATATCAATCATAAGTAGCACAAAGATACAAGCCTTGCGGTAAGAGCCCCTGATTACTTTCAAATAATATTTGTATGACGCCTGTAGATCGCTTTACAATTACATCACCGAAAATGTAGTAACTTAGAATTCCTAAGCAATCCTTAAATAATGAATGAAACAGCTCTGAGATTATTCCGTGAAATTGCCGGTGCTATTCCTGATGCCAGGCAAGGAAAAATGTTCGGTGCTGAGTGCTTTTCGGCTCCAAACGGAAAGGCTGTTGCTTTTTTCTACAAAGGAGACATGGTTTTTAAACTGACCGGAGAAGAAGAAAAAGAAGCGCTGAGTCTGGACGGAACTCATCTGTTTGGTTCCGGGGGCAGAACCATGTCAGGATGGGTACAGGTTCCTTTTGATTACAGCGATCGATGGCATAATTTCGCAATAGCAGCGAACATTTTTCCTTGCCTGGCATCAGGAATAGCACCGGCAATTTCACGGAATAATC
>JBCBHL010000567.1:0-3328 GCA_038525605.1 Bacteroidota bacterium | reverse complement strand
AGTCCTTCTAAGGATGATGTTTTGTTGAATCAGGTCATTTAAGTCAGTCACACCAGGAATAATTACTCCATCAGGGAATACCAAAGACGGAGGTGTATTTTGGTGATTTACAAAGCTTTGAATAATAGACAATTGATCTACCCCATCACGTGCAGCATTCAGTTGAGCTCCTTTGAATGCTGTATTTGCATTTAATTTTATATCCAGATAGACACAATCAGTGAGGTCTGCCACATTGTTTGATCCAACCCTCACAAGTAGCGCATCCAGCTCAGGTGCTCCTGAGAAACTAGAGGAAGAAACCTTCACCTGTGTCATGATAACCTGGTATCCTTGATTCCTAAGCCCTGTCAAGTCATTTATTAAATTTTGTGGCAGGCCTGAAAAATCACCACTTCTAAATCCTTCTGTAATGAGTGGGATAATATCCTCTTCTAACAAGTCTCCCAAAGTAGCTATAGCAGTGTTACTTGAGCTACTTAGCCTCGCTGCAATAGTTGTCGAGCCTGTTCGATTAGTTAGGCTCTCAACATAGTTTACTAAAGGTTGAGGAAGGTTATTAGACGCAGCACCTGTTCTGTAGTGTTCTCTAAGCATACCATATCTACTCCATATATTTTCGTTGAGTGACTCGAAGAAATTTATTAATTTAACTTGTGAACCGGATATAGAAATCTCCTGGGTTAACGCCTCTGCCAATCCTTCAAACTCTCTTAAAGCAACATTTAAACTTGATTTAAGTGAAGGCTCAAATGCATCAACAACAGACTTTATCGCGTTTTGATTGACAGAACTTAGCAGATTAAATTCTGTAAAATGAGGGTAAGTTTTCGCAAGGTCATCAAATACATTAGCTCCTCCTATCACATTGATTCCATAATCGCCACTTTTTATTTGGTTTAGTACAGCTTCTTTGATACCCTCCGGAGTTTTTCCGCCAGGCAGCCATAAGCTATTTGCTCCCGCTTCGTTTCCTGTTGGCATTCTTAATGCAAGGTAGGGGAGGCCAGTATTAGGTACATCAATTCTTACAAGATCTCCCGTCCAAGTGCCACTTGGGATGCCTAACTCATTTTCAATTCTGGCCAAATCACCACTTGTTCTGGATATTAGATCATCGGCAGCAGATTTGGTCATAACAAACTGTCCATCAGGTCTACCGACATTTTTCAAACCAAAATATTGTAAGCTTGACTTTGGAACCAAGTACGTGGCGCCATCACTAAAACTCTGCAAATGGCTGGTAATGAAGGATTGATTCAGGTATTGGGAAGGATTTGGCCATTTGGAATCAGCAGTTGTGAGAATTAGTTCTCCATTCTCTATTTTGGCAAATTCATTTCCTGCATTTGTAAGATACCTGATAACGGATCCGTTGTCCATATGTCTTATGCCACCTGCTAACAGAGTTTGATGTACTGAAGACAAAGGAGCAGTTAAATTGTCTGCCAACTTACTGGCCGTCAAATAAAATTGCCCCAGGTTATTAAGATCCTCAACAACATTAAGAGTTTTAACAGATGTGGTACCATTCGAAACAGTTGCTACATTTTTGAATTGATCAACCATTCTGACGCTTGTAACCGTTGAAGGTAGCCATCTGATATTCTGAGTCAAGGTTGGTAGGTTAGAAATGAAGTCTATTTTACCGAGTGATATAGCGTTGTTTACAACAAGGTTGCCATTTTTCACTGTTATATCTACTACAATATCAGCTAAGTTTAGACTCCGTTCAACTTTCAGTTTTAGCTCAAGAACTTTATGATATAATTCAATGCTGTTAGCATAATTGGCCAGCTTCTGGCTTTTAAGGAAATTAAGTAATTCATCGACTCTTTGTAGATATCCGAGCTTTTCAGCTTGATTTCCATGCTTAGCAATTGCGTTTGCTACTTCATCTGCTTTTTCTATAGCTACTTTAAAGCTCGGTACCCTGACTAAGCCATTAACAGTTTTAGTCGTTGGTATAAAAAAGCCTCTTCCTAAAGTAAATATGTTATAACCACCATATAAGATATCCCAGAAAATTACACCATCCTGACCAAACTCCTGAATGATTTCCTCTCGATTTATGGTTATAGCTATATCAATTGCTGCTGCACCAATTTCAATATATAAAATAGCAGTCGATCCTCCAGCCGTATATGGGGCCAATAATATGGCGAGAACATCTCCTGCAACTCTGAGTGCTGCTAGGTTTTGATTTCTATCCCTGTCACTATCTATCCCGTAGACAAAAATTGCAGGTACAGGTAACAGGCTGTTTTTCTCTAAGTTATATTCAGGAAAATCTTCTTTTATATCTAAAACTACCCATTCAAATGGTGAGGCGGTATAAGAAACCAATCGTGGAAGCCGATCGAGTAACTCAGAAATTTCATAATCGATTTCAATGTTGTTATCAGAATCAAAACCAGCTTCGAAATTGATCAATAACCCATCCTCTAACCAGTTGGTTTTATATAGATTAAAAACTTTCGATTTGACTGTAAAATAGTTATTTATCAGTCCTGAGTTTTCGTTCATATATTGAATGTGTGCCGCCTTGGCATTCTCTGCAAAGTTTTGGGCGGGAGGTCGGTTATTGAGTAACCATCTTGTTAAAACGAATGATAAGTTTAATCTTTCAGGGCCATCTAATACATCCCAAACTTCTTTAAGAAACTCAAAATCTTCTTTCTCCAGTTCTTTTAATAATGTCTCTTGATCTTCAGCCTTTGTTATCGTTTTGATCATCAGCAGAATCATTTCTTCCGTTTTGTCAAACGGATCATTCTGAGATGCTAATTTTTTTATTAGGCTTACTCTTTGATCTACATCAATCTTTTCCCAATAACAATTCCAATTATCTGAATTGATCGATTCGCTAATAGGCTTCAGAATATCATATAGTCGATCAGCTTTAACATCAGTTGGGACAGAAAATTCTTTAACCAATTTAGCTATTACAGGATAGTAATTTACGTCATACAATTTCCAGTTTTTAGCAAGTGTCTTTGCATTTTCAGCTTCACTACCCGCCTCATAACTATCTTCAAACAGTCTTACATCGTATTGGCTTGTGTAGGTACCGTCAACACCCAAAATCAATTCTTCCGAGACATGTTCAACTATGAACTTTAACAACTCGCCAGGAACCCCTGTTCTGAAACACCCTTTCAGGATACCATATTTCTGTAGTTGCGTTGCATGAATAAAAAGATAAACTTGATTGTCATAGAAATCTGTTCCATCCCAACCCTGTCCAGCATTATTAATAGAACTGGAGAAAGAAGATTTTGAGTTTCTTAAAGAAGTTTGGGATGTATTAGATGGCCCTGAAAGATTA
>JBCBHL010000566.1:0-3360 GCA_038525605.1 Bacteroidota bacterium | reverse complement strand
GATAGCCCGTTGATGTCCAGATTAAAGAGAAGCATATCATTGCTATCTGACTTAGGCAAACTCAGATTGAGTACCGTATAAAGCGAATGATCCATATCAGATGACACACCATTGAACTGCAGATCGCTAAAATTATCTTTAAGTAATTCGATCATCTGTTGTTTCAATCCTGAAATATGCTTTTGATGGTCAGCCATTTCAGCATAGGCGATTTCCAATGCTTTTGCCAGCCCGATGATTCCGCTTACATTCTCAGTTCCTCCACGCATGTTCCGCTCCTGTGCACCACCGTAAATAAATGGATTGATCTTATGACCAGCATCCAGATAAAGAAATCCTATCCCCTTGGGTCCATGAAACTTATGTGCAGAACCCACAATACAATGAGCTTTCAGCTTACTGAGGTCGTGTGTATAATGACCGATCGTCTGTACCGTATCAGAGTGTAAGATTGCACCATATTCAGCACACAACTCACCAGTTTTCTCAAGGTTCAGCAGGTTACCAATTTCATTGTTGGCATGCATCAGTGTTACCAGTGTATTGGGATTGTCTTTGAGCAGGGATTCCAAATGTGACATATCAATCTGGCCGGAATCATCGAAATTGACATAAGAAACTTTGATTCCTGTATTTTCAAGCATTTGAACAGTATGCAATACAGCGTGATGCTCAAGGTGCGAAGTGACGATGTGCTTGATACCATGACTCGCGACCGAACATCTGATAGCCATGTTATCGGCCTCTGTTCCCCCGGAAGTAAAAAATATCTCTGAAGGCGATGTGGAAAGTAACTCTGCAACAGTACGTCTGGCAACCTCTACAGCTGCCTTCACCTTTCTTCCATGACTGTGAATGGAAGAAGGATTACCAAACGTCCCCATCAGGTATGGCTTCATTTCCTCAAATACGAGAGGATCCACGGGTGTAGTGGCCGCATTGTCAAGATATACTTTCATTCGATTAAATATACATTATCACAGCAACTTTATAATCGATAAATTTTCGATATTGTATTCGTGAAAGTTTGTATTTTTAAGAAATTATGAATTCATAATTATGAATTAAATTTCAAAAATCAAACTAATACTTCAATTGAAAAGATGCATAACAAATTTGTCATGGCAACCTTCATTGCAACTTTTAGGAATTATTCCGATCCTCTGATATAATATCCTTTATATCCATAATGATCTTATTCGCCAAATGCTCTGAAGTAGCCTCGTTTTCCGACTCACTGTAGATTCTGATAATCGGTTCTGTGTTAGATTTTCTCAAATGAACCCACTCTTTATCAAATTCTATTTTTACACCGTCAATGGTATTGACCGGATTGCTGCTATACTTCGCTTTTATCTTTTCCAGAACAGCATCCACATCTATTTCAGGTGTCAGCTCAATTTTGTTCTTGGAAATAAAATAATTCGGATATTTAGACCTCATCTGGCAAAATCTGATATGTCAGCTTCGAGGCTGAGGTCTAAATATCCGAATTATTTGATTTCCAAGAACAAAATTGAGCTGACATATCAGATTTTGCCAGATGAGACAGGAATAAAGCAACTCCAACGAGCGCATCACGACCATAGTGCAGTTCAGGATAAATAATCCCTCCGTTACCTTCTCCGCCGATGATGGCATTAGTCTCTTTCATTTTCACAACCACGTTGACCTCTCCCACAGCCGAAGCATTGTATTCGCAACCGTGCTTTTCGGTAACATCCCTCAAAGCCCTTGACGAAGACAAATTAGACACCGTATTGCCTGGAGTGTGCGTTAGCACATAGTCACTCACTGCTACCAACGTATATTCCTCTCCAAAAGGAGTTCCGTCTTCCGTTACAAGTGCCAGCCTGTCAACATCAGGATCTACGATGATGCCCAAATCATACTTTTTACCTCCTGACAATTCACCACAAATCTGTGTGATGTTTTCGGGTAATGGTTCAGGATTGTGGGGAAACTGCCCATTAGGCTCACAAAACATTTTCTCCACTTTCACGCCAAGCTTTTCCAGTAAAAGCGGGATGGCGATACCTCCTGAAGAATTTACCGCATCTACGATGACATGAAACTCCTTTGCTTTGATTGCTTCCAGGTCAACCAGTGGCAGGGCCATAATTGCCTCAATATGCTTTTCAAGTGCTTCTTCGTTGAGTTCATAGCTACCGGTTTTCTTAACCTCTACGAACTCAAAGTCTTCTTTCTCAGCAATTTCCAGAATCGCGGCTCCATCAGCGGCAGAAATAAATTCGCCTTTGTGATTGAGGAGCTTCAATGCGTTCCACTGGTTTGGGTTATGGCTGGCAGTGATGATAATGCCACCGCCTGCATTTTGTCTGACCACTTCCATTTCTACTGTAGGTGTAGTGGAAAGCCCCAGGTCAATTACATGAATTCCTAAAGTTCTAAGCGTGCCAGCGACCAAATCTGCTATGTATCCGCCGGTAGGTCTGGCGTCTCTTCCTATTACTGCAGTAGCTGAATCGCTGTTTTGTTTCATCCATGTACCGTATGCTGCTGAAAACTTCACAACATCGATTGGTGAAAGGGACTGACCCGGCTTACCGCCTATGGTACCCCTGATACCAGATATAGATTTTATAAGTGTCAAAGTGAGCTATCTTTTTTGAAGTTGGCAAAGATAGAAAAATAATAATCCCCGGTGTGTGTGCCGAATGAGTAGTTAGATTTCTATTAAAAATGAAAGGTTAAGCGAATTTAGACATGACTTTATCAACTTCATTATCAGGATTACCGCAGCTTTCTCCTGGCTTTACGGTCTTACCGCAGAAACCACAAGCAGCACCTTCTTTATTTAAAAAAGGACTTTGGGATGCACAAGTACCTTTAAATTCACCATTTTTCTTCAGGAGAATTCTGACTGACATCAAAACAAAAAACAATGCGATAAATCCTATGCCTAATAATACTGTTGCCATGATTAATTCATTATGCTGCTACAAAACTAACGAATAGAAGTTTATCCTGTTACAAAATCCTCAAAGATTTACTTCATATTCCTTTAAAGGTTATCACAAAAGATTTATTATTGGGACTTTTAGTTTAAAGGATCAGTCATTTTTTAGGTTTAAATTCATACTTATGAATTCATAATTGGCATAAAACTAAAAAGACCGACTGATAAAATATTGAAAAATCACTCGATACAAAGCTAATCATGATAATTCCTTTTATCTTGAACAACTTTGTCTCCAATATGATTCAACATAAATCCGCGGATGCCTAATTTTATGCTGTTATGAGAGAAATTATTCGAGAAAAAGATGAAAAAAGAGCAGAAAAGCTGGAAGCCTTCGACCGCTTGCTCACGATCATGGATGAATTGCGACTTAATTG
>JBCBHL010000565.1:0-3403 GCA_038525605.1 Bacteroidota bacterium | reverse complement strand
GAGATTTCCAGAAATCCGGTTTGCCAGACATCCTGTTGGATTCTTTGATGTTATCCCGAAGAAATTGTACGCCTTTTTCCCAGTTATTGGTTTTGAGCAGATTGTAACCCAGAAGGCTTTTACACAACAGATACTTTTCAATATCCTGATCTTTATAAAAATCTTTAGCCTTCTCCAGATAGACCTGAGCTTCTCTGTATTGGGAATTGCTTTGCAGACGGATGCCTTTTTCCAGTAAACCTTCTTCTACTGCCTTTGTAGGAAGGGTATACGTGAAATTGAAAAATAAAAGCAGAAAAATGTAGCGCATATAGAAATATTAAAAATTGTACTTAGCAGTGAGTGTGATAACAGATGTCTTTAGTAAACCGTCGGGGTTAACGTCTTTTCTGATCAATGTATTGCCGTAGAAGACCTTAATCATCATACGGGCATTGATGCTATAGCCACCGCCTACGATTCCCGTCAGTGACAAACCGCGGGCATCATCCAGGGTAGTGGTATTGCCATCTTCATCGGTGATTTGATCAGAGGTAACGCGGAATACGGGCATGGAGCCCAGAAAGAAGTTGTACCTTCCAAAACGGAAGTTTCTCTCCAACCTCAGCATAATATCAGCACCTCTTTTGTAGTTGGTAGAGGCATCATAACGTGTTGCCTGTTCTGCCAGCTCTGTCCCTTCCCAAGCAAGAGGAGAAAATTGATTGTCTGTAGTAGCATTAAATAGCGGTTGCTGATATCCGATTCCCAATAACCACTTCTTATTGATAAAGGAAGCGCCTAACACAATGTCGTTTGTCCCAAGGCTTGGCGAATAGTATAATGGTAATGGATTACCTGCTTCTGTCGTCAGGTTGGTAGAGGCTCTAGGGATTTTTGTGCCCAGCATGGCACTGATGGAATACTCCTTCTTTTTGATAATATTCCTTGAATAGGCTATGTATATATCACCCACTCCTCTGGTATTGGCAAATGGGCCATTCACAAAAACATAAGGAATCCGTACCTGCAGTTGGTTCTTATCACCCATGCTAAAAGCAGCGTCTATGGTCGTAGCATGAATGTCTTCGCCAAGTCCGGAGAAGGCAACCAGCTGATTGAATTCGATGTAATTCAATTTCAGGTTGCGAACGCTGGAGAACTTTTGATCTGCTTTCAAAACTCCCATCGTACAAAAACCGGCACTGCTACAACCTTGTGAAAAAGCACTGTTCTGGGTCAACAGCATTACTAGCAATAAAAAAAGAGAACTCCTCACGGAGGCACGCAAAAAGGTAGAATTAGATTTCATTCGCAATAGATTCAGTCAATATAAAACTTCCCACTGAACAGATTGTTTGCATATTTTCTTGATGATATTGGCTTGAGAGAAGATATCGTGCAGCCAATTTTGGTGTTTTCTCCTTAAGTTAACGATACCAACTACGGCGAAGTGGCGAAAGTGACAACACCAACAGCGGCCAAAGGCACGACGAAGTTGGATAACTCGAACCAAGGCGGAAACCTGCATCGTAACAAATTGCTATTTAAGCCCGTTAAAAATACTGTGTATCAGTTCTTATCCGGAGCAATACACAGAATCCCTATTAGCACCTAAAACACTGAAAAATGAAGTTATCTACATTGAAATTCTCTCTTGCAGTTTTGTTCGTTTTTGTTTCTGTATTGACGCTTGCACAAAATAAGGATGACAAAGCCAACAATACCGATCAATATAACCCTTTGAATACCACCCTTAGTATGGAATTATTCAAGCCTACTAAGTTCCAGGACAGCTTTGATCAATCGGTCATGCTAAGTAAATCAGGTGTTTTCTTAAATGAATCAAGATGGCAGATACAATCATTCCTAAATGATGAAGATCTCAATAAAGTACCAGTTAACAGAGTTGGTTTTACCACGGTTGATGGAATGAATACGATCATGCCAGGAGGTTTCAACGCAACTGATTTCGGTAGTCAGACTTTCATGATTTACAAAGTCGGTAAGACCACTTTCAGACATATCAATTCCTTTGATTTCAGCGGAAACTTAAGTAGTACTACTTTTCATATCGAATTGTAATACTGAGTAATCTTTTGTTGAGGTGATGGTATTTGATTAATTCCATAATGCCATCACTCGAGGGGGTTTTCTATTTTACTCTTCTCAGTCAATCAATGGATTTAATAGTCCATCTCTTCATTGTCAAATCCATTCAGCAATAGCTGGGGATATGTTCATATTTCTGTGCAGTATCTTGATAAAATACAAATATTAAAATTTATACAATTCATTTATGAATGCACTCATGTATTAAAGTTATACATTAAGTTAAAATCCGTCACTTTTCTATTGATGAAAAGTGACCAAAAATCTAGTGCTGCATACATTTATTGACGCTTTTTTATCTAAAAATCAGGCAATAAAAGGAACTCGCTGAATAAAAGCAGAAATAGATTTTTTTTTACCCAAAAGCTCAAACAGCCTTTTCTTTCTAATCTGATTTTAGCACTAAAAAAGCTAAAATGTATGAGGCACATCCTTAAAAATGTAATAACTCCCAGTAGCTTTATTGCTCGATCCTTAGCCGGGAATCACGCGCTTTCATGCAAAACATGAACCAATTGCAGACCATCTGATGGACAATTTTCAGATATGTGATTCGACCAACAAAACAATTTATAATTATCATTTATCTTCATTTCAGATAGGCAGGTTACCGATGATTGGTTTCCTGCACACAGATTTTTTATCCTGAAACTATTAAGATTAAATGATTATGTCAGACGATTCAAAAAAACCGGAAGAACAGGTTTTTATTAGTTATTTTATTCAAAGCGGATGGATGCCACCTGCTGGAAGCGGCGGTCACCGCAAGTTCATCAAGAAACTAAAAGAGAAGGATCCCAAAGAGTTGGATCCAAAGATCAAAGATCTCAAGGATTATATTGAAGGCGATCCTACAGTAAAGTGGATGTTAGACGAAGCTTTTAGACAAAATGGCGTCATACTACGTTCTCCTGATACACTTAATAATGAATATCAAACTGGTATTACCATTCCTGATATTCCTGATCTGGAAACGCTCCTGAACTTGTTCAATCAGATTATGGACGAGATACCGCAATATGCTGATGGAGATTTAATTGGACTTCCATTTTCAGCAGTAACAGTTGGAATAGACCCAACTCTGGAAGGAGCAGCAGTATTTAGGTTACCGGAGTTCAATGAGTTTATGAAGCATATTCTTAACAAATGGAATACATTTTTAGGCTCACCGGAATCAGTTAGTGACGGAAAGTTTGTCAAAGCTGGGTGGCTAAAGCCGGAAGCGAAAATCAGCTATGATTTTCCTATCTGGTGAAAAATGAATTCCAGGAAGTCCAGTATGGTTCCTTTGGAATGTCTTGCTCCCAGATAG
>JBCBHL010000564.1:0-3437 GCA_038525605.1 Bacteroidota bacterium | reverse complement strand
GCCAGCCCGGTACAGCTGCAAACGTTCGAAT
The DNA here is from genome assembly GCA_038525605.1 of Bacteroidota bacterium. Taxonomy (GTDB): domain Bacteria; phylum Bacteroidota; class Bacteroidia; order Cytophagales; family Cyclobacteriaceae; genus JANSWY01. The sequence continues at coordinate 3,406 of JBCBHL010000564.1, read as the reverse complement.
TAGAGGTGTAGGGTTCATCAATTTATAACATAAATCGGGTAAGTTGGCTATCTTACAAATAGCTGTCTTAAAGCAATCAAAAAGAAAACTCAATATAATCTCTTAATTCACTATTTGTAAGATAGCCAACTTACCCGATTTATGTTATGAATTGATGAACCCTACACCTCTAATTCGAACGTTTGCAGCTGTACCGGGCTGGCTCGATCCTACAGATGATTGTCCTGCTTTGATCTTTCCACTTTTATCGAATTCAAATACTGATAAATCGTAAAGGTTTTTCTCTTTTTTCATAGTTTTAAATTTTATGAAGGTTAATAAATGTATACTTAAAAATACGAATTTTTAGAGATAATACCAAAATTCAATTGTTTGCTAATCAATAGCCTTGATGATTCAATAACCATTCAAAACAGTTCCTGGCAGGATCAATCACAACAATTGTGAATACCTGTTTAGCTTGAAAGCATTTGAATTACATTGATGCGACACTTGATTACATTCTTGATTGATCAAAAGACTCACAAGACCTTGAGCAATGCAGTAGTTGATCAAATGCCGGACATGGAATTGGTAATTTGCCTTAGCTCACCACTGATGGTCGGTCTAAATCACTGTAGGGATAATAACCTTTTTCTTTTAGTTTCTTGAATAGTGCTGCACTACCATTTTGCATGGCATATTCCATTTCGTCCCTGTGGACTTCAATGATTAGTAATAAACCATACTTTTGTCCTTGTACTTGAAAAGATTCAAATGTATCGGTGTACTCATCGAAAACCAAACATCGATTAGGTTCTTCATTTACCGGAAGCTCACATGTTTCGCCAGGTTCCAGTTTGGCCTGAAAGGAAAAGTTACCCACCCCTGTAAAAATTCCGCAAAAGCGCCTTTCTATCTTGCCAAAGTCGCCTTCGCCTAACTTTTCACTTTCTATGAAGTTGTGTTTCGTCAATGCCACTAATTCGAATAGACCAAGTCTGTTAGGAAGTGGGTTGTCACCTCCGGGGTTGATAAGCTCCTGGGTAGCGAAGATGCAGCCTTTGGTTTTATGGGGATAGTAATACATGTCAACTGCCCCTCCCACCGGAAAGCTGATAATGGCATGGCCTACAACAGGTGCTTGTTTACCAAGAGCTTTTTCCAGCGCTTCGTCCTTGTTGAGATAGAATTGTTCTAGTTCTTCCTCACTTAATTCCCGGTCTTTCTTACCAAATAATTTTTTAAATAAGTTCATAGGTCTATGCGTTTTTTCTTTGTTATTCCATTAGGAATTTCAATTCCTCACAGGTTTTACTCGGTATAAATTCGGTCAGTTCATAATCCGCTAATTCGTTTTTCTTGAAAGGATCTTTGTCAATAATCTCTCTCAGTTCAGATTGAGACTTGACGTTTGATAAAATTATACCGCCTGTCCTTGGAACCTTTCGTCCAGAAGCCAAAAAATGCCCTAGCTTGTATTGTTCATTCAGGAATTCAATATGCTCGTCTAAAAATTGATCAACTTTTTCAAGTTTGGTCTTATATATTAGGTTTATGATGAACATATAGCTCTTTTTTCCATTTAAAATTCAAATATATTCTATTTATTTATGACATTTTGCGCTTTGATAAAGTGAGCTTTTTTTTTAAATCTTGTAACAACCACCAGACTCTGATTCTTCACTAACCTATCCGGAAATCTCCAAAATAAACCCTCTTTATCTTACACAATAGGGAATCACATTTTGTATTGCAACAAAAATATTTCTTCTTTTTCGGAATAAGGATCTAGCACCAGGCTAAACTCATTCGCTTGTATGTCTCTGATGATTGCTCCTGAGAAATATAAAAAGTCATTTCCCTTGTTATCAAGTGCATCAATCCGATAACCAAAGATTCTAAATCCCTCTTCTGTGACATTCCCAAACTGTGGATCACCCTTTTTCAGGTTTTCAATTAACTCATACTTATCATATTGAACTATCGAACTGTCGTTAAGCAGCGGTAATAGATCATCGAATTTCTTCTCTCGAATGATATTAACCACTTTATTGAGAAACGGAATTCTTTTGTCAACTACTTCAAGTTCCCAGGTACTGAATTCAAATTCTGTTTCACTGCCATCTGCAAATGCAATTACCGGCCTGATGTGTGTGTAATTTCCTCTTTCCTGCTCATTCAGATTCCTGTAAAACCTGTAAGCAATATTGGATGCAGCGAATTTAGGATTATTCGAGAACTGTTCAATTGCCTCACTTTCAAACAATCTTAGCTCAAAAAATTTTTTACTCTTTCCATTGGATACGGATTTGCCAATAGAATATTCACATTTCCCTCCATAAAAACCTAAAACATCTTTAACACCTTTGTCTTCATTATCAGAAATGTTAATCAGATATGATAGCAGACCAGACTTTTGCTCTCCTTCTTTCCTACTGCAACCGGAAATAGTAAGCGCTATCAACATAAGGGAGATTAGTATTTTATTCATTTTTCTTAGTGGTAACTTTACTGGATGACGTTTTATGCGAAATTTGCTTTATACCTTAACGCTCTTTTTCAATCGCTCTATTCATCGAAATACATTTTAGATTTCAAAGAAAACAAATTCTCTGAATAATAGAGGTGAATCATCTCGTTTGAATTCTTCCAATCGGTTTGACTATTGGCATATCTGATAGCTCTGCTAACAATACCTGGTGTAATGCTTCCGGGATTATATTTTTCAGATTTTTCTGTTACTATATTTTCATCACCTTGTTGAGCAGAGAAATAGAATTGCTTGTTTGGATTGCTTACCAGTCCGACAACTGTTTGGATTGTCATATCATAGTATTCCAAATTTACGATGAAGTAATATGCTACTCCATCAACTTTAATTTTCCTAATTCCTTTTTTTGGTAATGTCATAAGTTGTAGATCCTATCCAACTCCAGACTGCAAGCCGAACCACGCCGCACAGACACTTTATTAACTAATCCTAATCTACTGGATTACACAGCGCTTTGCAAATGGTTTTAAAGCTTATAGCATTCTAGTATTCATCTTATATAGTTTCTAATCAATTGAATTGATCTCAGCCAAAGTTCCAACAAGTAGATCCTTAATCTTTTGTCTTTTTTGTTTATCCAGTTCTTTAAAATTTAATTTTAGCAACATAATAATTAGTGCAGCTCTTTGCTGAGTTGCCTGTCGATCGAATTTATCCAATAACCACTGTATGTCATCGATTGAAAATTCAACTCTGGTTTTAGGATAAACAGCATGAAGAGTTACGTCCCGTAAAAAGTGATATTGAAAGCGGTTTAATTTACTATCCTGTTTAGATAACTTTTCATCAATCATGGGAAGAATTAATAGCTGCTTTTCCTTCATACTTCCATCAAGATCGTCAAACATATCTACTAATCCCTGCGATGACCAT
>JBCBHL010000563.1:0-3458 GCA_038525605.1 Bacteroidota bacterium | reverse complement strand
TGGGCTTTAATCCCAGATAAGTGCTCCAAGTCTTTTATAGAAAAATTACTCATTGCGATAATTTTTTTTTCCCCTCTGCTGTTCCATTCGATGATGTATGACCTTATAACTATATGTTTTCAAGAGTGTTTAATAAATTTTCAATCTTAATTAGATAAAAGGTTTAACATGATGAAAAAGACAGACTGTGAGATTACCACTAAAAGTGTAAACTTGTATAGCTTCTGTAAATCAAGTCTTTGCAGTAAAAATTGAACTAACAGAGCTACTACAAACCAGCCGATGTAATTTCGCAATGGTACATGGGCCAACTCCCATGACCAATAATCATAACGAATTGCGATTGGCTCAATGATGACATCCAACAGAACCATCAAAAGAGCGGCAAGTATAATTGACAGAATTTTTAAGGAGCCTAAAAAACGTTTACAAATCGACCCAAATGCGTAACCAAGAACCAGCCAGTTCATCCCAATAATCAGTGGAACATCCATTACTTTAAAACCCAGCGTACTACCATATTGATATTCACCGAATAAAACGCCTGTTTTGACACCTACAATCTCAACTGATACACCTATGACAAAAACAGCAAGTAAATATATTTCGCCTCCTATCTGATTTTTCCAGTTTAAATAAATCACCAGCAGGCCAGTCAATAATAGGTTAAAAGGGGTTAATAAGAGGAAATAAGCGTTTAATGCAGGCACCAGATACCCAACAATTCCTACAATGTGTAAAATCAGGATAAATAATCCTGCATGTATTTCTTTTGGCTTAAAATTCATTTTCTTTGCTGCCTATTACAACAAGTTATTAATCGTAAAGTTTAACTTTTCCGAAAGCATGATATTATATAACGTAACCGTAAATATAGACTTTAGTGTAGAAGAGGAATGGAAAATGTGGATGAAAAATGAACATATTCCGAAAGTACTTTCTACAGGGGCTTTTGTTTCGAATAAAATGTATAAACTTTTAAACGAAGTTCCTGAAGCTACCGGGGCAACCTATTCAATCCAGTACTTATGCGAAAGCATGGCAAAACTTGATGATTACATCGAAAACAAAGCTCCCGCCCTTGTTCAGGAACACGTTGAGCGCTACGGCACTAAGCACGTAGCTTTCAGATCAATCCTTGAAGAGGTCTGATTCGACTTAAGCTTTTTTACTCAAAACTTAGACTGCAATTAATCCATTCGTCATCGAATGAAGCGTTGTATTTTTTATAGAAATCTATAGCAGGTGTGTTCCAATCCAACACCTGCCACATCATGCCGGTACAGCCTGTTTCCTTTGCTTTGGAAACAGTAGCATCAAATAGCGCTTTACCAAAACCATTGCCTCGTTCCGCTTCTGTGACCACAATATCTTCCAGATAGAGTCGCTTTCCTTTCCAGGTAATATATAAAAAAAAGTAAAATGATGTAACAACAATTTTATTATATTTTTATGCGAAAAAAAAAAAGAATATAGGGCTATAAACGAAAACCTCTTGCTTCATGCGTTCCACTGTATTAGAAACTTCCTCCAGCGCATTCTCATATTCCGCAAGCTCTTTTACCAATTCCAGAACTGCTGCTAAATCACTTTCTTTACCTACTCTAACCATATTTAATAATCTTTCTTAGCAATAGGCGGTACTACGCCCATCGTGTACCAGGCAAATGAAAATTTGTCTGTTTGCTGCTCTATTACTTTACTGGTGGGGGTTCCGGCACCATGCCCTGCATCTGTTTCAATCCTGATTAAAACCGGATTGTCTCCTACGTGTTTTTCCTGTAATGTAGCTGCAAACTTAAAACTGTGAGCTGGCACAACCCGGTCATCGTGATCGGCTGTAGTGACCATTGTAGCAGGATATGCGGTAGCAGGTTTCAGTGCGTGAACGGGAGAGTATTTCTTCAGATACTCAAACATTTCTTTGGAATCATCGGAAGTACCATAATCATATGCCCATCCGGCACCTGCTGTAAACTTATGATATCTCAACATGTCCATAACTCCTACTGCAGGAAAGGCTACTTTAGCCAAATCCGGCCTTTGCGTCATGGTCGCTCCCACCAATAGCCCACCATTTGATCCTCCTTCAATAGCCAGAAAATCACTTGACGTGTAGTTATTACTAATCAGGTATTCACCAGCTGCAATGAAGTCGTCAAATACATTTTGCTTTTGCATCTTAGTACCAGCCACATGCCATTCCTCTCCATATTCTCCTCCGCCTCTAATATTAGGCTGGGCATAAATCCCCCCGTTTTCAAGCCAAACAAGTCTGGAAGTATTAAAACCAGGCGTTAAACTGACATTGAAGCCACCATAGGCGTACAACAATGTAGGATTCTTTCCATTTTTTTTCAGTCCTTTTTTATAGACTATAAACATGGGGACCTTAGTGCCATCTTTGCTCTCATAGAACACCTGCTCAGTTATGTAATCGTCAGCATTGAACTGAATATCCGGTTTCTCATACAATGTGGACTCCCCACTTGCAATATCATAATTGAAAATGGAACCCGGCGTAGTAAAAGAAGTAAAGGAATAATAAAAAGACTGGTCATCTTCGTCTGCACCAAATCCGCTGGCAGTTCCAATCCCGGGAAGTGCAACTTCTCTTTCCAGATTTCCTTTAAGATCATATTGTAATACCTGGGTCTTCGCATCTACCAGATAACTGGCAAAAATTTTACCGCCTCCCGTGTTGGCATTCAATACATTGTCTGATTCCGGGATCAGATCGACCCAGTTTTCCGAAGATGGATCCTGTAAACTCAATTCCACTAATCGGCGCTTTGGCGCATTGTAATCTGTTTGCAATATAAACCGGTCCCCATCATTTGCTAAGTAACCTGTGTTTGATTTGTAATTATCCTGAATCGTAATCAGCTCAGCCTCAGGGTTTTTCAGGTCTTTGATAAACAATTTATTCCCAGAAGTATTGGTGGAAGCACTGATCACCAAATAGTTTTCATCTGCAGTTACCCCACCGAAGATGTATCTGTTGGGTTGCTTACTTCCCCCGAAAATCAGCTCATCATTCGATTGATCTGTTCCTAATTGATGATAGTACAGTTTGTGATATTGTGTTTTCGCTGACAATGCACTTCCATCTTTTGGTTTATCGTAACTACTGTAAAAGAAACCATCATTACCTTTCCACGACAAACCACTGAATTTCACATTTAAAAGTGTATCTCCGATTATAGACCGTGATTCCGTATTCATCACAATCACCTTTCGCCAGTCCGAACCACCTTCTGAAATCTGATAACCCAGCAGCGTTCCGTCATTGGAAAAAGATAATCCAGCCATGGAAACAGTTCCATCGTCCGAAAAGGTATTTGGATCAAGGAATACCTCTCCTTCATCAGCTTCATCCGTCTTTCTGTACAGAACCCACTGATCCTGCAACCCATCATTCTTATAGAAATAGAGATACGTCCCTTCTTCAAACGGCG
>JBCBHL010000562.1:0-3472 GCA_038525605.1 Bacteroidota bacterium | reverse complement strand
TAAGCAAAAGTATGATTTTGAAGGCAGGGCGGATTTTACCATCAAAAATCTGACTCAGACTTTGAAGGATTATTTTGCTTAAAATCAATAACCGCCTGCTCCAGTTCGGGAAAGTAATTATCATTGATCTCCTGGTATGACCTGAGGACAGCATGATATATATTTTCCCTGCCAAGCTCATAGCTTCTGGCCACCTGCATGATGGTGTTGATAAAAGCATTGATCTTCTCCGGGCTGGCTGATATCAACTCTACAAACTTCTGTGAGTCCATACCAAAATGCTCCAGTGGCAACTCCCTGAAAAAAGGCGATTGCAACAGCGAGACAATCGGTTCTATCTTTTTGGAGACCTTTAGCGACACTAAATAGTCATAACTGACATCCAATGCGTCTGCTAATTGAATGATTTTATCTCCTTTCGGATATTTTTTTCCTTTTTCAATTTCATTCAGATAAGAAACCGAAAGCCCTGTCATTTTCGATAACTCCTGAAACGACAAACGCTTCTTATTTCGCAATTCACGGACTTTAAGCCCAAGAATCTGTCGGATATCAATTCCTTTCTTCATCATAAATCAAAGATAAGGATTCTTAGTAAATTTTGAGAATTCACACAAAAAGCGAAAAAATATTATTAGCGAATTTTCGCTTTAAGATTTTTTTCTCTACATTTATGAAAAATTAGAACAAGGAAAGATGATCGAAACTGTATTAAATGAAAGCACCAGGCTGCATACTGTCCCTCAGGAAATGAGGGTTACAGGACACGTAACGGAAGAATACAAGGATATTCTTTCCCCTGCAGCTCTTAAATTTTTAGTAGCACTTCACGAGAAGTTCGACGATACACGACTAAAGTTGCTGGAAGCAAGAGTCACCAGACAAGCAAAAATCGATGACGGTGAACTGCCGGACTTTCTTCCGGAGACTAAGTCCATCAGAGACGGTAATTGGCAGGTCGCGCCAATCCCGGAGGATCTAAAAGACAGAAGAGTCGAAATTACCGGCCCTGTAGATCGGAAGATGATCATTAACGCACTCAACTCAGGCGCTAAAGTATTTATGGCAGATTTGGAAGACAGCAATACTCCTTCCTGGTCCAATGTTGTTTCCGGTCAGCTCAACCTAAGAGATGCTGTCAACAAAACCATCTCTTTCGAGAACCCAAACAATGGCAAACAATATAAGCTCAATGAGCAACTGGCCACTTTGATGGTAAGACCCAGAGGATGGCATCTGGAAGAAAAGAATATCACAGTAAATGACCAGCCACTAAGTGGATCGCTCATGGATTTTGGCCTGTACTTTTTTCACAATGCCAAATGGCTGATAGAAAATGGAAGCGGCCCGTATTTTTACCTGCCCAAACTCGAAAGCCACCTGGAAGCCAGGTTATGGAATGACGTTTTTGTCTTTGCACAGGACTATATAGGCATTCCACATGGGACCATCAGAGCTACAGTTCTGATAGAAACGATCCTCGCTTCATTTGAGATGGATGAAATTCTCTATGAACTAAAAGACCATTCGGCAGGACTTAATTGTGGCAGATGGGATTACATATTTTCATATATCAAAAAATTCAGGAAGTATCCTTACCGACTGCTGCCAGACAGAGCACAGGTCACTATGAAAGTGCCATTTATGGAGGCTTATTCCAAGTTGGTCATTAAAACCTGCCACAAAAGAGGCATACATGCCATGGGTGGAATGGCCGCTCAAATTCCAATCAAAAATGATGAAGAGGCAAATAACAAAGCGCTCGAAAAGGTTCGACAGGATAAGCTGACCGAAGTTAAAAACGGACATGACGGCACCTGGGTAGCACATCCAGGGCTGGTATCTGTGGCAATGGAAATATTTGATGAGCATATGCCACAACCTAATCAGATAACTAAAATGGTTGAAGAATCTTTTACTGCAAAGGATTTGTTGGAAATTCCATCTGGCACGACTTCAGAGCTTGGAATCCGGTCCAACATCAATATTGGAATTCTTTATATCGAAAGCTGGCTGAGAGGTAACGGTGCAGCAGCTATCTACCACCTGATGGAGGATGCAGCGACTGCCGAAATCTCCCGTGCACAGGTGTGGCAATGCCTTAATACCAATGCGCAAATCGCCGATGGAAGAACTTTCACCCTACAACTATACGAAACTATACTGGCAGAAGAAATTACTAAAATAAAAGACGTGCTGGGTAAAGAGGCCTTCGCGAAAGGAAGGTTTGAAGAAGCCATTAATCTCTTCGATCAACTGGTGAGAAAAGCCGAATTCGAAGAATTCCTGACATTACCCGCTTACCAACTAATAAAGAATTAAAAAAATAAACAATACGATTATGAACAAGATTGAGAAAATAACCGCTTTAGAAACTGAATGGACCAATAATCCCAGGTGGAAAGGAATTAAAAGAAACTACACTGCCGAGGATGTTTTAAACCTTAGAGGAACAATTCACATTGAGCATAGTCTCGCAAGAAATGGTGCCAATGTATTATGGAATAAATTGAACAGTCAGCCGTTTGTGGCCGGGTTGGGTGCGCTTACTGGTAATCAAGCCATACAGGAAGTGGCGGCAGGTCTGGAAGCCATTTATTTGAGTGGCTGGCAGGTAGCAGCAGATGCCAATCTGTCCGGACAAATGTATCCCGATCAGTCTTTGTACCCGGCAGATTCTGTTCCTTCTGTTGTGAAGAGAATTAACAACGCACTACTTAGAAGAGATCAGATAGAATATTTAAATGGCACGCACGATCGCAACTGGCTGGTCCCGATTGTTGCTGATGCAGAAGCTGGTTTTGGAGGTAACCTCAATGCATTTGAATTAATGAAAGCAATGATCGAAGCTGGAGCAGCAGGTGTTCACTTCGAAGACCAGCTTTCTTCTGCTAAAAAATGCGGTCACCTCGGTGGAAAAGTATTGGTACCAACACAGGAAGCAATCAACAAGCTTGTTTCAGCAAGACTGGCAGCTGATGTAATGGATGTCCCCACTTTACTGATTGCCCGTACCGACGCAGAAGCAGCAAACTTAATCACATCGGATATCGACAGCAGAGATCACTCGTTTTTAACAGGTAACAGAACAGCCGAAGGTTTCTTTGAAGTAAACAATGGTCTGGAGCAAGGAATTAACAGAGGTCTCTCCTATGCTCCCTATGCAGACTTGATCTGGCTGGAAACATCCAACCCTGATTTAGGATTGGCAAGAGAATTCGCCCAGGCGATACATGAAATTTTCCCTGGTAAAATGCTAGCTTACAACTGCTCACCTTCTTTTAACTGGGCAGCACACCTCTCTACCAAATCGATGGAAACCTTTAGAGAAAATATTGCAGAGCTAGGCTATAAATTCCAGTTCATTACGCTCGCCGGTTTCCACGCTTTAAACACCAGTATGTTTGAACTGGCCAGAGCTTATAATGAAAAAGGAATGGCTGGCTACTCTGAACTACAGGAAAGAGAGTTT
>JBCBHL010000561.1:0-3473 GCA_038525605.1 Bacteroidota bacterium | reverse complement strand
CCGCCTACCTGGATGTATTCTGTAGTGAAGCAATTGATTCGGAGATTGCCTTGACTGCTTTGAAAAAAATAACTGTGGCTGGCGAAGCTTTGAAAATAACAGGTTCGATCCGGGAGTTTTTTAGTAAACACCCAAATATTCAACTTGAGAATCATTACGGACCAACAGAGACGCATGTGGCCACTATGCTGACGATGGATGGAGACCCTGGCGACTGGCCATATCTGCCGCCTATAGGGCGGCCAATTCCGAATTTGAAAGTTTACATACTGAATGATTTAGGTATAAAAACTCCATTTGGTGGTGTTGGTGAAATCTACATCGGTGGAGCCGGACTTGCAGCAGGTTATTTGAATAACGATCAACTAAATGTTGAAAAATTTGTAAAGAACCCTTATGGAGTTGAAATGCTTTATAAGACAGGCGATTTGGGAAGGTGGTATCCTGATGGAATCATCGGTTTTCATGGTAGGGTAGATGAACAGGTGAAAGTTCGGGGATATCGGGTTGAGTTAGGAGAGGTTGAAAATGCGATGAGAGAACATCCTGATGTTGTTTCAACCTGTGTTTTGGTAAAAGAAACAGCCGGAACCCAGCAGTTGATAGGATATTATACTTCCGAAAAGGAACTGCCTGCCAATGAAATTAAAGTTTTATTGCAGAAGATACTTCCTCAGTATATGGAACCGTCAGCTTTGGTTCAGGTAGAAGCAATTCCTATAACGAAAAACGGAAAGGTCGATAGAAAAAAGTTACTTGCTATTGAACCTGATCATGAAACTGCGGAAACTTATGTGAAGCCGGAAACACCTTTGCAGGTAGCGATGGCAGATCACTGGAAAGACCTGCTGGTCGTTAAGAATGTCGGGTTGACCAGTAATTTCTTTGAAATAGGTGGTCATTCACTACTGGCAGTGAGGTTGGTAAGTTTAATCAAAAAGGGTATGCCTGACTCGCATCTCACAGTGATGGATGTTATGAAATATCCTACGATAGGAGCACTTTCAAATTATCTGGAGTCGGATCAGATAGCTGAAGTAAAGTCACCTTACATACTGGAGTTTGTGGATAGGGGAGCAACTTTCATTATTCCGGGCATGCCGGGACAAAGTGACGGCTATCATGACATGGCAGTTCGGTTAAAGGAGCAAAACGGAGGAGTATATGGATTGCAGATGAAAGGCTTTTTAGACCATGAACAGCCGCTGACTTCTGTCGAAGATATGGCGTCTCACAATCTCGGTTTGATTAAGCAAATTCTGCCAGCAGGAAAAATAAATTTGTATTGTCATAGCTATGGAGGGACTGTAGCCTATGAAATGCTTAGCCAACTGGACCTCAACGATTACAGCGTTGGAAAGTTAGTGTATTTAGATAGCTCGCCGCACATTCCGCAAGGGGAGATGAGGCCTGAAAGTGCGATATCACTTGCTCAGGCGATTATGTGGAAATATCAGGTGCGGGAACAAAGTATTTACAAGGAGATTATTTCATTGGTTGCCAACTTCTCGCCACAGCAGTGGAAAGACAACATCATTGCTCACATGGATCGGCATATCAATGGTTTTGATCCGGTCTTTTTCGGTAAAATGTGGGACGTGGTTAAAACCTCTATGGCAATTGACTATCCTATGGCAGATCAATTAGCCTATGACCTGCAGTTGGTTATACCAAATGCCAGTATTGGAGTCGTGAAAGAGCAGGCCTGGGAACCGTTTTTTGAACAAGTAAATGTGAGTTTTACAGGCGGTGATCACTTCTCTATGATCAGGAAAGAGTACTGCGGAGAATGGATAGAAAAGCTGCAAAAATCAGTTACAAAAGAATCACAAAAAATGCACTAAAAAAGATGCCAATTCGCTAACATATTATGAATAAAAAGACTATTTTAGCTGCATATTTAATACGTATATGTCGTGAGGCTTACTCAACCTCCCGGTATTTAAACTTTGTTACATACGCTGAATTTTAAGAAAAAAATTTTTTCACAAAAGTTTAATACAATAAATATAACTTAAACACTTAACGGTAATTTTAATTATGAAGACGAACAATTTATTGACCTCTATCAGAGGTGTGTTTGCTATGCTTGTTGCTGTAGCAATTTTTACGGCGTGTCAGCCGGAATCAGAAAATCCAATCCAGGAAAAACAAGACGAAATTTCTGAAATTGTAACCGAATTATCTGCTGAAGAAATCAATGCATTGGGATTAACGCCAGATGAGGCAAAAGATGCGATATTTACTCAGTCTAATATTGAAGACATTGTTGGTGATCCTACAATTTTCAGTGATGCCAGATTTAGCATTGCTATCAGCTCAGAGTATGTTACTGACCTGGTAGGTGATACTGTAGGGGTATCTAAACTGATCCGTACGCCACGTGGTATTATCCCTATTTACATTACTTCTGGATTGGTAGAAAACACTGCTACTACATTATGGGTAATTACATGGGGTGCTCCTGAGAACTGCCTTGATCCTGCTATTTGTAGAATGGGAGATATCTTTAACCCAACTGTTCAGGCTGATGCTTTAGCTGGTGGTGGAAAAGTAGTTAGATCAAGCAGAATTGATATCAGAGCTAGCTACGTAGCTGCAGGGGATACAGAAGATTCTGTTAATCCATTCCTTTTAGGAGTTCCTGCAGTGGGACTTGTGAACCCAATGACTGCTGAAGTTGCTTTAGTAATCAGAACTCATGGTCCTGTAATTCCTGAGCTTTTAGATTCGCAATTGAACACTTATAACGGTGGATGTAGATTCGATTTCTTACCTCCGATTCCACAGTTAGGTGAGCCTGGTCCTAATATCTGTCAGGATATCCAATTCTCAAGACATAGAGTTAACTAAGATCTGGATTTAATTCTGGAAATGTTGAAAAAGCCAGTAATACGTTACTGGCTTTTTTAATTAGCAAAACCGTTGTTTGTAATAATGAATAATGGTATTTTTAATATTTACAGAACCTAAGTTTGAACTAATATGTCTCCATTACCATTAAAATTTCGCCTGATCAACTCGATTGGATCAGGGTTGTCGAAAGTTGGAATTAACCTGGTTAGTTTTGATGTTGACAAACTGATGCAGAAGGCGGCCAAAAAAACAAGGATTTCAGATTATGGCGATGAGGCCTTTAAAGAAGGGTTGACCGTTCTGGTGAAGTCGATCGAATCTTCAGATATTGATACTGTCAATAAATTCGCATTGCGAAATACAATTCAGTTTAATTTGACAAGACGTTTGATTCTGGAGAATACTAAAAGAAAAAGACCAGACATTTTTCAGCAGGAACTAAACGACCCGTTGATTGTATTAGGGTTTCCCCGTACAGGAACCACCATTTTGCACAGGTTGCTCGCTCTAGACCCTGCCGCAAGGGCTTACTCCATGCTGGAACTGAAATATCCTTTTCCCTGGATGAATCTCGATGCTTTAAGGCCACAAATGCAAAAAGGCTATGATTTAATGAA
>JBCBHL010000560.1:0-3514 GCA_038525605.1 Bacteroidota bacterium | reverse complement strand
ATGACATGGAAGTAACAAAGCTTTTCACAGTCAGTGACTGAAGGTCTAATTTCCTTTTCTTCATAATAAGTATGTTTATTTATTATGATGTGTCGCAAAAGCTAATATTATTACCCATCGTCCGCTAAAAATTGTCAAATTAATTATTCAGGCAAGGGGTTAATTACTTAACCAATCTTAATTAGCCTAAGCTTTTCGATCTACGATCAGCAGCAAAAAGTTCATCCTGCCAGGTGCTCAAGCGGAAACTCGAAACCTTTTCTTAATTTGTTACCTTGTAATCAGATGCATTTTTCAACTTACAAATGATTCTGAATCCAACCGGAAAATGAAATGATCCTGCTATCTTTATTTTCCTTTAATACGCGCTATGAAATTTTTGAGAGCTACAATCATTACTTTGCTTTTGCTGTCCTCTGTCTGGGCATCCATTTCGATTTATCAGTCCTCATTGCAGGCGCGGATGCTCAAAGAGGACCAGATCGCCCTCTCTAAGGTAAAGTATGGTTTATTCAATGTAGACGAATGGAAAAACCTGCTAACTAATATCCTTTCCAAAAAAATTGATGAGATCAATATCAATGAAGATAATCAGGATGAAATGCGTGAAAAGATTTCGACGTTTTTGTATGCTGCCATCAAAGAGTTTGAAGTCAATTTCAAGAGAAAAAACAGCAAAGAGGCCTTATTTGGATTATCATTTAAGAACGGCGTGGCAAGAACTACGGGTATCTTTAAAAGAATAAAAGAGGAAGTTCCTAACCTCACCGAACAAACCATCAACTTCATTAACGACCCGGAAAACAAAAGAAGGATCAAATTATATCTTACCGAAAAGCTCAATGAATATGCAGATAAGACATTCGCAGAAGTCAGTTACGAAGAGCGTGACTCCATTCTTTCAAAATATAATTCGGAGACCATAACAGCTTGTCTGCAAAACATAGAACTAATGCTGGTACAGCAAAAGGATGAAAATCAACAAAGCATCTACTTATTGATCATTTTTTTGCTATTTCTTTTTGCAGGGCTGCTATTATTAAAAAATCCTACTCAATATGAATTCTCCGTTTACATTGCATCGACTTTAGTATTGCTGATTATGGGATTGCTACTGCCGATGATCGACATAGATGCTAGAATTTCGGAAGTGAGTTTTAGCCTGTTAGGTGAGAAGATCACCTTTACAGACCAGGTCCTTTTTTATAAGAGCAAAAGCATCCTGGAAGTGGTTTCAATAATGATGTCTCAGGGAAAGATAAAATTGCTTTTAGTAGGTTTTCTGGTTTTACTCTTTAGTGTCCTCTTTCCACTGGCCAAAATCATTTGCACCTATCTGATTGTTTTCAATCCGGCATTTGCAAAATACAGTGCGGTCGATTTCATGGCTTTTAAAAGTGGTAAGTGGTCAATGGCAGATGTGATGGTAGTCGCAATTTTCATGTCATACCTCGGTTTTTCGGGCATACTAACTGATCAGCTTCGCCAGTTGGAGTCTATATCAGATAGAGTGGACATTCTTACCACCAATTACTCCACGTTGCAACCGGGATTTTACCTCTTTTTAACATTTGTTGTTTTCAGCTTACTTATAACCACTAAAATAGCCTATCGAATCGATCAAAAAGTAAGTAAAAGTTCATCGGATTCCAGTAAGGAATTGATTAAACATCAGCATAGTATGACAATTGCCCGCCGGATGTCTCAGAAAGGTTTTGATCGGAAAGTAATAGAAGAGATCACTGGAGTTCAGATTGATACAAAGAATTGAAACTAATATTCTGCACAAAGCAATATCTTTTCACGCCAGCATATTATCATTCTAAACGATCATTAATTTAATGTTACATAAGTATTAGAAATCACGGGGGACAATATGACAAATCCAGATCATTGTGAGTGTTTTTCAATTATCTAAAAGTGAAAATCATACAAGATCAACTCGGAGCAATCTGATGCAATGTGAGTTCCGCCAAAAGTAGCTTCCTACATTTGCTGCCAGTAACTAGGTATCAACAAATCAAGATGACCTTAAAACATCTCAATAAATATATGGAATTCTTTACTTCTTAATCAACCTTCCCAGAGGTAAAATATCATTTAACCCAGCGGCGATAACCAGGTAAACCCCTTGATCTAATGAAGAAATATCAAAAGAATTCGAGGAAAGATCCTTATAACTAATAAGTTCTTTACCACTAAAATCATAAATTGAAACTTGTTGATATTCCGCCCTTTCAAATCCATTTAAACTAAATGTATAAGTAGCTGGGTTAGGAAGTATCCATTCCTTTTCAGAATTTTCAAGCCACTGACGAGTCGAAGAAATAACCTCTTCCACATCATTAACAGCAACCGCAAGTTCTGTAACGGCTGTACTACCATCGTTAGCTCTTGCTATCAAATCAAGTAGATAAATATTATTTGTGTCTACATCTAAAGGGTCTTCAAAATTGGGTGAACTATTAAAGCTAATTTCCGCATTTACGATAGAAAATAAGCTTTCATCTTTGCTATTTCCTAAACTAAAAGTCGCAGGTACATTGGCAGTTGCTACGTAAATCGAACCAGTCACATTTTCGTCAACTGAAATCATTGATGGAGATGTTATGACAATACCTTCATTTGCTACATCAGTTACAGTAACGGTTAGTTCAAACATAGTACTCAAACCTGCTAAATCCGTAGCTGAAACATCCAATTGATAAACATTATCCTGATTTCCATCATTAGGGTTTTCAAAATCCGGAGGTGTGACGAAACTTAATTTTTTTAAAGTATCAATAGTATTTGATTCAAGCTCAAAGAAAGATTCATCTTTTTCTGATCCTAGTGAAAAAGTAACCCACTCATTTGTTTCAATCTGATAGACAGACTTCAGGTTTTCGGCTACCGAAACCTCTGGATCAGAAAGGAACGCAGGTGCTGTTTCGTCATTCACTCCTCTACCGAATAAATCAATTCTAAAATCCTTATCATTAGAGTCAAAATCACTGTTTAGTAAAATAATTCTTGCATTGTTTTTATTACCAGTAGAAGTTGGCTGGAAAGCAACTATAAATTCCGTAGTTTCACCTGGTTCCAGGACAGATTTATCAGGTTGCTGTAAAATTTCATACTGATCTATGTTATTATTGGTAACCTGCAGTGGCAAGTCTCTCAATCTAAGTGATGATGTTCCTACATTCTCTATCTGAAAGGTTATAGGAAGACTAGCACCTACCGGAACATCTTTTAAATCAAAACGTACTCTATCATTTAATAAAACCCCTTTATAAGATGCTTCAAATTGAGGTTTTAAGACATTTATAATCACTTTTCTTGATGTTTCGGCAAAATCGAAACCATCTGAAATAGTAAATTCAAATGACGTAGTTCCTGTTAAACCATTGTTAGCTCTATATCTTAAAATATCTTCGCCCCGGAAGTTTGTGATTAAATCTAAATCAAATTCCATAGGTTCCTCTATCTTAAAGTCGAAACCGACCTCAAAGTTCATGATGCCTCAGGGCAA
>JBCBHL010000559.1:0-3451 GCA_038525605.1 Bacteroidota bacterium | reverse complement strand
CGATCTCAGAGAGGTCAGGTCCTTTTCAACAGGCTGAAGAAGCGGAATTCCTGATTTCATTCTGATAGCTTCGGTTTCTCTTTCAGGGTCTCCGGGGATCAGTACTTTTTCCGCACCCTCAATAACTTCCGATTCGCGAAAGGTTCTGATCCAGTTATCCATATGACTTAGAAACTCTTCTTTCGGTCTAAAAGCGTCTACTCTCATAGCTCCCAGAAAATGGCCAATTCCCTTACCAACCGGATCTGCCGGTGGCGCCAGAAAACTAACGAACGGAGGAACCCACGGTCCATAGTTGGCACCTGATAAAACCGCAGAAAAGATATCAACGATCGATGATAAAGCGTATCCTTTATGTGATCCGTTTATTCTGTTTCCACCAAGTGGCAATAGCGCACCTCCTTCCTTTACCCCGTAAGGATTTTGCGTTGGATTTCCTGATTGATCCTGCACCCATCCCATAGGTGTTTGTTCATTTTTTCTTTGTAAAATCTCCAGTTTGCCATTTGCAGCAGTGGTAGTAGCCATGTCAGCGACAAACGCTGGTTCCTGATCGGTTGGGATGGCAACAGCTATCGGATTAGTTCCCAACAGTCTGCTTTTGGAGAAGGTTGGCGCAACCAGCGGACTAGCATTGGTCATACTCATACCGATCATGTCCTTTTCCAGTGCCTTCATGGCATGGTAGCCTGCGATTCCATAATGATTGGAGTTTCTAACAGATACCCAGCCTGTGCCGTACTTTTCTGCCTTCTCCATTGCTACTTCCATCGCAAAAGGAGCTACAACTAATCCTAGTCCGGCATCTCCGTCCACAACAGCGGTGGTTGGAGTCTCATGAACTACTTTTATGTCTGGTTTGGCATTGATGCGATCGGCATTCCATAACCTTACGTATCCTGAGAGTCTGGCAACACCATGGGAGTCTATGCCTCGAATATCAGCTGATAGCAATACTTCTGCTCCTAAAATAGCGTCTTCTTCGGGGCAGCCAATTGCTTTTAGAATATTGACAGTAAATTCTCTTAGAGATTCGAAAGAATATTTATTCATTTGGTTCGAGGAATTTTTCGCTAATTTAAATGTTGCTTCCGGAAATAGAAGGCGATTTGAAAAAATATTCAGATTTAATGCCTTCGGCTATTTCAGTGTTCGTGATTTGATAGAATCGATGGTGTCAAGAAGCACCCCTTCTTTCAATGCATATGAGGATACACGAATATTTTTGATATCTAACATGTCGGTCACATGTTTCACCAGGATAACAGCTACAACGATCATATCAACCCTTAATTGAATCATGCCAGGTATTTGTAATCTTTCAGATTTATCTTTAGCAATGAGATCGCTGACAATGTCATGAAACTCATCAAAATCGAGAGGCAGTTCGGTAGCTTCAGGGTCTTTGTCGATTCCGTTTTTAACTCTGTAAATGTCGCTTAATGTATCAAATGTACCGGAAGAGCCTATCAGGGAGTCAATTTCATATTGTTGGGTGATTTCTTTTAAAGTAATCAGCTCCTGACTTAGATAAGTGTTGAGGGCTGCTGTTTCATCGATGCTGATAGGATCATTTTTGTGATAGCTGTCAATTAACCGCTGGCCACCTATTTCAAAACTTCTTTTCCAGAAAATCTGTTCTCTGTTGCCAATGATGAACTCAATGCTGCCACCACCTATGTCCATGATTAAGGCAGGTTTAGGACCGATATCTAACGCTTTTTTAACGCCATTATAAATATAGGTAGCCTCCTGCAGACCATCAATCACCCTCGTTTTGATACCTGTTTGTTGCGCAATCATCTCTACCAGTTTCTGGCCATTCTTTGCATTTCTGATAGCACTTGTAGCAGTTGCTGATACCTGTTCGACTTCATGTACATCGATCACTTCCTTAAATCTTTTAAGGGCTTTCAAGGCTCTTTTTTGTGCCGCTTCAGTAATCAATCCTTCTGATATTCCGCCTTTACCGAGTTTTACAGCAGTTTTTTCTTTGAAAATGACTGAGAAATCACGTTCCTTCAAATCTACGATGAGCAGGTGAAATGTATTAGTCCCTAAATCGATTACTGCTAATTTCATATTCTTAAAAACGCGCAATATACACAAAAACGCATAAGATATCTGATGATAGAGGTAGTAAGTCTATTTGTTAACATTTATGTACTGTTTAATTAACTTAAATCTGTAAATAAGAGTCAGACGGAACGTATCAGTTCGTTTTTTTCAAATATCTTTGATCAGCAACATTTAACAATCAACAAAAGTGAATAAAAGTTCTAACGAAAAATCAAATTACCTTGAAGAGCTGAATCAGCAGGCCGAATTGGGAGGGGGTAAGGATAGAATTGCCAAACAGCATGAAAAAGGAAAATTAACGGCAAGAGAAAGAATTGAACTACTATTGGATGATGGATCATTCCAGGAAATAGGAAAGCTCGTAGTTCACCGATCAAAAGATTTTGGTCTGGACAAACAGGTTTTTCTGGGCGATGGAGTAGTAACCGGTTATGGAACTGTTAATAAAAGGCTGATATATGTTTTTAGTCAGGACTTCACCGTTTTTGGAGGATCATTATCAGAAACCCACGCTGAAAAGATTGTTAAAATTATGGATCTTGCCATGCAAAATGGCGCACCTGTGATTGGACTTAATGATTCGGGAGGAGCCAGAATACAGGAAGGTGTCGTATCATTGGGAGGATATGCTGATATCTTCTATCGCAATACGCTTGCTTCGGGAGTCGTTCCTCAGATATCTGCTGTCATGGGGCCCTGTGCAGGGGGTGCAGTTTATTCGCCTGCAATTACAGACTTCATCATGATGGTCGAAGATACCTCTTATATGTTTGTGACAGGGCCTAACGTGGTGAAAACGGTAACGCAGGAAGATGTGACATCAGAAGAATTGGGTGGAGCTTCAACCCATAGCACAAAAAGCGGTGTATCACATTTCTCATGTGTCAATGAGATTGACTGTATCAACCGCATCAAAGCATTGCTGAGCTACATGCCTCAGAACTGTGAAGATACTCCTCCTGCAGTGCCATACACGTTGAAAAAGGATGAATCAAATGAAGCGTTAAATTCTTTGTTGCCTGATAATCCCAACCAGCCCTATGATATGAGAGAGGTAGTGGAGGGAATTGTAGATAAGGATTCTTTTCTGGAAGTTCACAAAGACTTTGCGGAAAATATCATTGTAGGTTTCGCCAGGTTAGCGGGAAGAAGCATTGGAATTGTTGGAAACCAGCCAGCATCGCTCGCCGGCGTTTTGGATATTCACGCCAGTACCAAAGCGGCCAGATTCGTAAGGTTTTGTGATAGTTTCAATATTCCATTGTTGGTATTGGAGGACGTTCCGGGATTTTTGCCAGGTACTGATCAGGAGTGGAACGCTATAATTACCAATGGTGCCAAGTTACTGTATGCATTTAGTGAGGCCACTGTG
>JBCBHL010000558.1:0-3536 GCA_038525605.1 Bacteroidota bacterium | reverse complement strand
TTCTAACAACTAATCGCATAGATCGAGCAACACTGAACAGTTACTTTCACCAAAATCACTATTTTTCAGGAGAAGCCCAACTACTTTTGATTTTTCAATTCATCGATTTCCTGTTGCTGCTTTTGCAGAAGCTCCATCATTCGAATTTGATAGAGAGTCAGTTCTTCGATTTTTTCCAACAGTTTGGCATTCATTTCGCCGAGGCTAATACCATCTTGTTCTACTTCCTTTGCAGAAGGAATTCCTTTTAAATGCTTGTTTTGCTGAATAAACTTTTTGGTTTCTTCCAGTGAAGGTAAGTTGTAAGAAGGGTCAAATACATAATCAGGCCAATCTTGTTTCAATCGTACAACAATTTCTTCTACCAGCACATTTCCACCGACTGCAAGTGATACATTCTCAGGTATAGCGGAGGTCGCAATGCCTATCTTTCCAGCTACGTAATACATATTTCCTGATTCGTCACATGTCCATGTGCAGGGTTCATTTCCTCCATCTACGGATAAGGTAAAAGAACCTGTGTTACTTCCCGCCTGATTGGAGACAGCGATGTAGTAAGTATCTCCTATATTTAAACCATCTAAGTTGAGTTCTGTCAATTTATTTGTAGTTGGTAATACACAAGAAATCTCATTTAAATTTTGATCAAGCAAGGCAATCATAAATGCAGTACCAGTTCCAAATGTACTTCCGGATTGAACTTTTATATCCACCGCTTGGGAGGTGGCTGTGAAATTAAACCAGGAGTCTCCTGAGTAAATCCCGTAACAAGATAGATCATGAATTCCTACCGTCCCCACGTTGTCCAATGCAGCATCACCGGAGCTATAATTTGGTATATGGTGTATTTGAATAGCCCCAATAGGGTGATCGTTAGTAATAGTTGTATTTAAACTCACTGCAAAAGTTCCGTAATTCGAAGAATTAGAAACGGAGAAATAGTATGTCTCGCCTGCAGTTAAACCGGAATAATATAATCTGGATTTTGTTCCATCCCGATAGTCCTCACGTTTTAGTTCATTTTCACCGGAATCGAATAATCTAATATTTAATGCTCTTGCTGTTCCCGCAATTGTGAAAATTGAAATATTACTCTCGCTTGCCGTGAATTTGAACCAGACATCAGATTTTAAGTAGACACTACTGGTCATACGATAATTAGTGTATTCCTCAGCTAAGGAACTATGATTGCCATCGCTTAACTCACTTGTAAAGTCGATTGCACCTTCAATGAAATCATTATCTACAAAATTCTTGATGGTAAGACGAAACTCACCAGGTTGCCCTGGGTTGTTATCTACCACGATGTAATAATTTTGGCCAACTGTAAGGTTATTATACATTAACCTGGAATAGGTATTAGTTCCCCTGATTCTGGAAACATTGAAACTAAAATCATCATTAAATAATCTTACAGCAGGATCATTAGCAGATATCTTCTCGACTAGCATACTGATCTCAGTTGAGGTTGCAGTGAACTTATACCACACACTATTGGCCCTTGTCAAACCGGGAGGAACCCCTACATCTGAAGTAGTCGCACCTGTTGTATTTCCTGTTATCACAGTGTTATTGGCATGTACCAGGGACGTCGCATCAGCAGGATTATCATTTGGTGGTTGAGCAATAGAAGTGAATGATATGAATAGAAATACGGGGATTAGCAAACTATTACGCAGTAATAGTTTCTTGAGAAACTTATTCATAATTATGGTTATTAAATTTTTTAACAGATTACTTTACAGGTGTAAAAGTAAAAGAAAATTTGAAGAATCCTTCTAGTTGATCTAACTAAAATTAATTCGGTGATGCATCAAAAAGTTATGAGATTAAATAGCACCTATTACCAGGTACACTTTGTTACTAGAATCTGATCAATCCCTTTATCTCTTGTAATTCGATTGATGTTATGTGAATAGTTTTATGAAATTATCCTTATTACTCAACACTGAGTAATGATCCATAATTTTCTTTCTACAAGCTTCTGCCATCGTTTCTATCAGGTCAGGGTTTTTATAAAAATTGGTGAGCGCCTGTTCCCAATCTTCAGAAGATTCGCAGATAAAGCCATTTAGTTCATGATCCACAATTTCAGTATTTACACCCACAGGTGATACAAGGGCCGGTATTTTAAGAGACATGTACTGGAGTGCTTTGAATCCACATTTTCCTTTTGCCCATTTATCATCAGATAGTGGCATAATACCGATGTCCATTTTTTGCAAATCCTCGATTTCAGTGGATTTGTTCCATTTGATGAACTCCACATACTGCCTGTCGAATTCCGGTTTCTGATTAGAAATAATCAACAGTTTGAAAGCATATTTTTTTGCAAGCTCATCTAATAATGGAAGAATAGGAGTTAAATAAGGCATGGTGCTGTGCGTGCCGGTCCAGCCAATCGTAAATACGACATTAGCTTTTTTATTTACCGGATTGTGCAGACCTTCGGTATCAATGGTAGTAGGGTTGATGACAACATTTTTATTGTATTGGAGCGCATAGTCTGCGAGGTAGCGATTACCGGAACTGACTTTATAACTCCATTTGCAGATGGCAGAGACCTTGTGGTGCCATTTTAGTCGGGCTGCAATTTTATTTTGTTCGGAAGTGTTTGCCAGCCAGATAGCATCATCGAAATCGTAGATAATTTTTTTTCTCCAGATTTTGGCGATGATCCATTCAAATACGGGCGGGCCGATCGGTGAGGCTTCTCTGTGAATGAAAACAAAATCATATCTGAAAACCGCAAACATGAGTAGAAAACGACGGAGAAAACCATATAATATCCAAAGGGATTTTTGCAGTATCTTACCGGGTTGATAAAGAATCTGCCATGCCTGATTAGTTAGAAAAGATTGGTGATGATAAGTTATATTCTTACTTATCAGAATATTCAAATACTGTTCGCAACGAAACCTTTGAGAAGGAGCTTCGCCCTGTGGATAAGGAACGAGTAATAGAATATTCATCCGGCAAAAGTAGTTCTTTCGGCGAAAGTTAGGGTAAATAGAGAGCGATATTTAAATATCTGATTAATTTTGACATATGTTGGAAAATAAAACGATTCTGATAACAGGTGGGGCTGGTTCCTTGGGGAAGACTCTTGTAGGTAATTTGCTCTCAAGTGACTTGAAAGTTAGGAAGGTCATCGTTTACAGCCGGGACGAGTTGAAACATCAGCATATGAGGTGGGAATACCCTGGTCTAGAAGAAAAGATCGATTATATCATCGGAGATATACGAGATCAGGAGAGAGTTGCCCAGGTTTGTAAGGGTGTTGACATTATTATCCATGCGGCAGCATTGAAGCAAATTTCTGCTTGTGAGCAAAACCCTGAGGAATGTTACAAGACCAATGTAGTTGGTACTCAGAATGTTATAAAAGCTGCTGAAATGGACCATGTTGAGAAGTTACTGTTCATCTCGACTGATAAAGCAGTAAATCCTACTTCTATATATGGGAATTCAAAACAGGCTTGCGAGCGATTGATTACAAGAGCCGATAGTCCTCAACTAACTTGTGCCACTGTGAG
>JBCBHL010000557.1:0-3542 GCA_038525605.1 Bacteroidota bacterium | reverse complement strand
TCTTCATTTTCAGTGCTACCCTCTTCGTTTTCCGAATCAATATCATCTTCATCCGATTCTATGCGTTCGATTTTAGCGACAGAAGAGATTTCGTCGTTATCACTGAGCTTGATCAGCCTAACACCTTGAGTAGCTCTACCCATCACCCGCAGTGTATCTACTGCTAAACGAATGGTAATACCTGATTTATTAATGATCATTAAATCATCAGTATCTATTACTTCTTTGATAGAAACAAGCGAACCTGTTTTATCAGTAATACTGATTGTCTTCACTCCTTTACCACCTCTTTTGGTGATTCTGTATTCAGAAATATCGGATCTTTTTCCATAACCTTTTTCTGATACTACCAGTAGGTTTGCATCTTCTCTTTCAACACATACCATGCCAATCACCTTTTCGGATTCTGTCAGATATACCCCGCGTACACCAGTTGCAGTTCTTCCCATCGGCCTTACATCAGACTCATGGAAGTGAATTGCTCTACCGGAATCGGTCGCTATAATGATGTGATTATCACCGTTTGTTAGCTTGATATCCAGCAGTTTGTCACCCTCATTAATATTGATGGCATTGATACCGTTTTGTCTTGGTCGGGAGTAAGCCTCGAGAGACGTCTTTTTAATCGTTCCCCTCTCGGTACACATGATCAGGTAATTATTGTTAATATAATCTTCGTCACTAAGAGTAGTCACATTAATCACGGCCCTGACTGAATCAGTAGACTCTATGTTAATCAGGTTTTGTATGGCTCTTCCTTTGGATACTTTTCCACCTTCAGGTATTTCCCATACCTTTTTCCAGAACACTTTACCTAACTGTGTGAAAATCAGCAGGTAATTGTGAGTAGAAGCGATGAATAAATGCTCTGTAAAATCACTGTCTTTAGTAGTTACACCTTTTGAGCCGACACCACCTCTTCCCTGTGTTTTATATTCTTTTAATGAAGTTCTTTTGATGTATCCCTGGTGAGAAATAGTCAATACCATCTCCTCATCAGGAATCATATCTTCAGCCGTGAAGCCATCAGCAGCGTGGATGATATCAGTTCTTCTTTCATCACCATATCGATCCTGAATTTCGAGCAATTCATCTTTAATGATTTGCATTCTCAATTCCTTTTTCGCCAGAATTTCTTCCAGTTTTTCGATCAATTTCCTGATCTCTTCATACTCTTTGATGATTTTCTCTCTTTCAAGACCAGTAAGCCTTTGGAGCCTCATCTCAAGTATCGCCTTTGCCTGTATCTCAGACAACTCAAAATTTTCTATTAATCCCGCTTTGGCTATTTCAGGATCTCTCGATTCCCTAATCAATTTAATGACCTCATCAAGGTTGTCGAGTGCGATCAGGTACCCTTCAAGGATATGTGCTCTTTTCTGAGCTTCTTTGAGTTCATATTCAGTTCTTCTGGTGACCACTTCATGCCTGTGTTCGACATAGTTTAGAATCAAATCTTTTAGATTCAACTGTTGTGGTTTACCATCTACAAGTGCCACATTATTGACACTGAAGGAAGACTGTAGTTGAGTATATTTATAAAGGTTATTTAATACAATGTTTGGAATGGCATCTTTTTTCAGATCGTATACAACCCTCAAACCATTTCTATCGGATTCGTCTCTAAGATCGGATATCCCTTCGATTCTCTTTTCGTTGATCAACTGTGCCGTCTTCTCTATCATAGAGGCTTTATTGACCATGTATGGAATTTCCGTAACAATGATTTGCTCTCTGCCGGTCTTGGTTACGTCGAATTGCGCTTTTGCCCTCAGTACAATTCTTCCTCTACCTGTTTCAAGTGCCGATCTCACTCCTTGATAACCATAGATACTCGCACCGGTCGGGAAGTCCGGAGCAGTAATATGTTGCATCAGTTCCGGGATGTCAATGTCATTGTTATCGATATACGCAATGATACCGTTGACCACTTCAGTTAGGTTATGTGGCGCCATATTGGTCGCCATACCTACCGCAATACCACTTGCTCCGTTTAACAGGAGGTTTGGTAATTTACCGGGCAAAACGGTTGGCTCTTTTAGGGAATCATCGAAATTAGGCTGGAAATTAACGGTATCCTTGTTGATGTCTACCAGCAACTCTTCTGCAATTCTCTTAAGTCTTGCTTCGGTATAACGCATCGCCGCTGGAGAATCGCCATCGATAGAACCAAAGTTTCCTTGTCCGTCCACTAAAGGATATCTCAGAGACCATTCCTGTGCCATTCTTACCATCGTGTCGTACACGGATGAATCACCGTGAGGGTGATACTTACCAAGAACTTCTCCTACTATTCTCGCTGATTTCTTATAAGACTTGTTGTAGTTTACACCGAGTTCCTGCATACCGTACAAAACACGTCGGTGTACAGGTTTCAATCCATCTCTGACATCTGGTAACGCTCTGGAAATGATCACTGACATTGAATAATCAATGTAAGCTCCTCTCATTTCATCCTCTATGTTGATAGGGATGATATTCTGACCACTCATCTCCGGACCTTCACCGGATAAATTTTCGTTATCTCCGTCTGCCATATTTTACTTTATATCAAGAAACAGGTCGCAATTTAATGAAATTTAACTTTGGAACATAGTGTTATGCCAGCAATTAAAAAGGGTTAAATTTCTTTTTGTTCTTACCTTTCTTTCTAAGCACTTTTTTGTTGTTTTCCCCTATTTTCGGGTTCTGTACTTTCCAGAAAGGTTGCCCCCTCACCTCCATCCTTTTACCGTTCTTAGGGTTGGTAATGATGTGTTTTAACTGTATGTGATCATTGGGGATTGGAGATCTTGGAATCTCCGGGAAATTGAAACTAACACCAATCTGCAGATAAAAAGCATGATAGCTGTGCTTCATAGGTGTGCCTTCCGGTATGGTTACCGTATAATTTTTAATGTCTATTCCTGGTTTCAGGGTAATCCTGAAATACTCCGACAGATTATCTTCTATGATGACGCCAAAATTCGTCACCAAACCTCTCGAAATGGCCGAACGGTTAAAGTTATTGCCTGCATTGATTCTACCAATTTGCAATTCTGCAGCAAAGGTATAGTCCCACCACTCATAAAACTGATAGCCTACCATTCCATAATAGCGAAAGAAGCTGTTGTTTTTAAAGTTTGGCTGATAATTTCTGATTTCGGTCTCTAATACTATAGGTTTCAGTGGTCTGATCCACTGTTGCTCAAATTGTATTCCACCTCCAATTCTAAATTTATACAGATTGAAGTGCAGGGATAGATTAATGGGCACATTATGAGCGATTCCTACCATTCTAAGGTCCAGTGAGTCACTGTTAAAAACCCTCGCCCCTCTCAATAAAGGGTTATTAACGGGGTCTTCCAATGGCGCAAAGGGTACATCGAAATTACTGATAACATCCAAATCTTCGATCAGTTGTGGATTGTTGAACCAGTTAACGACACCTGAGGTCACTTGATTAAGGGGTTCTCCCAGGTTTGGTGTGATGTACGACTGATCGTTTGTCTGAATCAGATAGTAACCACTTAAGTTATGTGCGTACCTCGTAAGGCCATATC
>JBCBHL010000556.1:0-3542 GCA_038525605.1 Bacteroidota bacterium | reverse complement strand
CCGAAAAGGGATGAGCCTGCCCACCATAAAATCACCAATATCCCTGCTTCGTTCCTCTATGAAAAAGTTGAAAATTGAAGCAATCGAAGTTCAGAGTTTTGTTACTCAAATGAATCAAAATGACTGGCAGACGGTAAAAGGAGGTCAGCCGGTTGCAGGCGAAACATTCTTACCAAGATGTACCATCGACAGACCCGGATGTCCTGGAGACCCAAATACAAAATATCCGATATGTCAGGTTGCCTGAGAGCACTTGCCTGGTGAGGCATTAACCATTTTTTGCCGGACGATATTGATACCTTATTTAATTTGCCTCAGACAGTTTGTTGACAGTTAAGAAGTGGTTAGATTTATATACTACTAAATTAATTGATCAGGAAATGTCGAATACAGATTTAATCATAGAGGAACGAAGCAGGGATATTGGTGATTTTATGGTGGGCAGGCTCATCCCTTTTCGGAAAAAAAGAATGGTAGGGCCCTTTATTTTTATCGATCATATGGGCCCCTCGGAAATCGGTGATGGTCACTATCTGGATGTTGATCAGCATCCACACATCGGTCTGTCAACACTTACCTATATGTTGTCCGGGCAGATAATGCACGAAGATAGTATTGGTACAAAACAACTGATCACTCCTGGGTCTGTTAATTGGATGTCTGCCGGAAAGGGGGTTACCCATACAGAAAGAACTCCATTGGCGTTACGAGAAGGTCAAAAGCAGATCATGCACGGATATCAGATTTGGGTGGCATTGCCAAAGGAACTGGAGGAAATGGAACCCGAATTTCATCATATTCCTGCAGAGGAACTACCTCGCTGGCAATCGGAAGGGGCTGATTTTACCTTGGTGGCCGGTAAAGGTTTTGGTAAAGAATCGCCAGTTCCTGTCCATTCGGAATTGTTTATGGTAGAGGTGAAAACTAACGAAGATTACGAATTGGAAATTGACGGTCAGCTGTCGGGTGAAATTGGTATTTGTATAGTAGACGGAGCGATTGACGCGTGTGAACATCATTTGGAAAAAGGAAACATGCTGGTTTCAAAAGTCGATGGACAGTGCAGTGTGAAAATCAGGGAAGGCTCGCATTTACTGCTATTTGGCGGACAGCCTTTAGCAGAAGAAAGGTTTATTTTTTGGAACTTTGTCGCTACCAGCAAAGAAAAACTGGAAGAAGCCAAGCAGGCATGGAGAAATAAAGAATTCCCCAAGGTGTCTGGAGACAATTCATATGTTCCTTTACCTTAAAAAGTATAAATTTGAGCATAAACTTTTAAATGCAAAAAGATGCCAAATCAATTAATGCCTTTTCATTTGGCTATACCAGTAAATGATGTAGCTACTTGCAGAGCTTTTTACAGAGATGTTATGGGGTGTGAGGAAGGTAGAAGCTCGGAAAATTGGGTGGATTTTAATTTTTATGGTCACCAGCTGGTCATTCATTACAAACCGTCGGATCAAACTGAAGATCACAGCAATGAAGTGGATGGACATAACGTACCAGTCCCTCATTTTGGTGTTGTACTCGAATGGGAAACCTGGGCGGAACTGTCAGAGTCATTGAAATCGAAAGGTATTCAATTTGTGATAGAACCCTATATTCGCTTTGCTGGAAAGGTAGGAGAACAGGCCACCATGTTTTTTCTCGACCCTTCGGGAAATGCACTGGAATTTAAAGCTTTTAAAAATATTGATCAGTTGTTTGCCAAATAACAGCGAATTGAAACAGGTCACATCTTTAATCTAATACCCCAAAGAACACCAATCTGATGCGTACCCTGAAGATTGAGCGGGCCAAGATTGATGTAGCGGAATTCTGCAAGGGCAGCTATTTTGCTGCTAAAGTTCACTTCTGTACCTGCCCCGCCATTTAGTGCTACTCCTAAAACATCCTTGCTGAAGTCTTTAAATTCAAAGAAGCCACCACCTCCGTAAAGGTAAGGGCTGAACCTGCCTTTTTGATCATTGAGGTAATACAATATCTGAAGATTTGCAGTGTGCGTTGTTCCTGTAATGCCGACCCGATCATCCTGACTACCGATCAGGTATTCCATTTGATAGGCTATTCTTCTATTTGGTTTAACTCCCAGTCGGAAGCCATTCAATATCACTGATTTATAATCTACATCATCCAGCAGGAGGTAAGTACCCATCATGTAGTCGGCATAGAACTGTGTTTTTTCATCAGAGGAACTTTCAGTCTGACCGTTGCATTGTAAAGTGATGCAAAATAGAATGGTGATCGTT
The DNA here is from genome assembly GCA_038525605.1 of Bacteroidota bacterium. Taxonomy (GTDB): domain Bacteria; phylum Bacteroidota; class Bacteroidia; order Cytophagales; family Cyclobacteriaceae; genus JANSWY01. Next base: position 1,293 of record JBCBHL010000556.1, on the reverse strand, counting down.
AAAGTTATTTTGAGGTAAATAGTCATAGCAATCAAACTGAGAATGTTTGCGAAATGTTCTTTCCTTAATTTGAATTTTCAAAAATTTAATCTGAAAGGTAAAAATGAAAAGGCTTCAATATTTAACTATTGAAGCCTTTTAAATATATTCTCTCTGATAATGATCAATCGATAGAGCCCATGACCCTTTTCATGAAACCGTTCAATGCTTCTTTTTGGTCTGTACCCGATTTAATATCCTGGCTTACTTCCAAAGCACCGGATAAGTTGGAAAGTAATTCTCCGATTACATCAAGCTCCTCATCTTTGATATTTTCTGACTCGGTCAGATATTCGAGTAGCTCAATGGTTTCGACCACCCAATCCTCATCGTTTTGACCGATGAACTCTACTACGTGTTTAATTAGCGGTAACCTCATTGAGTAATTCTGTTATAATGGATGGTTTGTTACCAGCAATTGTATTAATGAGCTGTCCGTTTTTAAAAGCCGCGAATGTAGGCAGATTCTTTACCTCTGTCAGATTTCTTGAATTAGGTAGTTTTTCTGCATCAACATAAACGAATTTAATATTTTCATTTTCTGCAGCAAGTCTTTTAAACTTTGGTTTGGTGATTCTGCAATTTCCACACCAGGTAGCTCCATACTGCACCATTACAGTATCATTATTATCTACTATTTCTTGTAAATTATCCTCTGCTAATTCTATCATTTTCACAAATTTTACTTTTTCGTTGGCAAAAGTATATCAATTGCAATTGGTTTTGAAATTGATTTAATCAATGTACTATTGGAATTTCTTATAACAAAGAGTAAATCTTTTGGTTAACTAATTCGTAAAATTTTAAAATAAAATTGTTTCGAAGCAAAATTAGATACCATGCGGACTTGCTGAAAGTCAGTTGGGGTTTGGCTAAGCTAATTTTGTTTACTACAAATTACCTACATCATATGCAGGAAAGAGTTGATTTACTGGATAAATTTAAAGGAGCGTACGACTGGATTGAATCTAACAATAAAACGGGTGTCAAGGCACTGGTTGCTATCAAAGTATTGATGGTGTCTTCTTCATTTTTATTGGTTTTTTCTGTTTTACTGGCGGAAATGTTTCAACTAGACTTTTTCATTAGCTGGGAAAAGTCAGCGCTTTTTATAATTGTAACCATGTCATCTTTTATTGATACACCTCAGATTTTGTATCAAAAGTATATTTACGATCAATAGCGTCCTAAACGATTAAGAAATAAGAGGAAAGAATTTGTATCCCAATGTAAATTTGGGTTGCACAACAAACA
>JBCBHL010000555.1:0-3568 GCA_038525605.1 Bacteroidota bacterium | reverse complement strand
TTATCTGTTTTAGACTTTGTTTTTCAAGTCGAGAGAAACTCTGAACGATCGAAATCAATTGATTCTATTATGATCAATGAAGTAGGTTTTTTGGTACAAGCCATTCAGGTTATTGATTCCCAATTTTTTATAGATGTTTTTTTTATGTTGTTCAATCGTTCTTGAAGACCTGCTAAGTTCATCTGCAATTTCCTTCACTAGTTTGCCTTCTATTAAAAGCTGACATATTTCCTTTTCTCTGTCAGTCAGTTTGTTGATCCCTGTACTGGCAATTTCGTGGTCTTGTGTTTCGAAGAAAATAGGTTCAGATCTGCTAATTCCTATTTTCTTCTGGCTGATTAACATGGAGCAACATTTTAGTTGTGATTGATGTTTGTCGAATTCTGCTGTTGTAACTACTATTGGGCTATTGTTAGTTTTTTTCCTGATCTTCAACCGATAGAACAGTGTTAGAACATTTGAGTGATTGTTCTGGTGCTTAAAATAACTGATTTGATCTCTCACCTTACTCCAGTCATCTTCACTGATGAAATCTTGCAGATAATGCTGGTCCCGGCTATGACTATTCAAGATCGATCTGGCAGATTCGTCTAAAAAAGTACATTTCAGATTTTTGAGGCAATGATGATGTTGAAAAATAATGTGTGGCGTCTGAACACCGATATAGTTTATGTTTTGATTGTTGGAAGGCATGGGTATTTGCGCCTGTTCATTTAATTTGCTATGCATAATTCGTTTAAATTGTTAGATCTCACAAAATCGAATAATTCGTTCAATGAGTGGATATTAAGCTTTTTATAGATCCTTTTTTTGTACGTTTTAACAGTGCTATAGGTAATATTTAGCTGTTCTGCAATCTCTTTTAATGGTTTGCTTTGAATCAGCAGTTGAATTACTCGCTTTTCCTTTTCTCTCAGCATACTGTAATTCCATATATTTTCAGAAAGACAAAGTGAATTTTTGCTAACGAATTCATCAGAACTCAGCGGTGTACTGATATCAAGCAGTTCATTTGTGTCCCGCACTAAAATACAGGTTGTGAAAAATATCTGATCTGTTTTAGCACCATATTGCATTTTTTGTAAAAAGTTAATGCTGTCGAAATATCTCGCATTATTGGTATAATGTGAATACACTTCTTTGACTTTCAACTGATCATTTGGATGTACATGATCTAAGCTGTTATTGTAGAGCTTAGATAAGTCTTCACTAACAAATTTTTTATAAGCTTCCTTGAAATTAGGGCTGACATACTTAAGAAGTAAATTTCTACTATCATGGATATGAATGACGTATGGCAGATTGTTAGTGAACTGGTCTAGTTCTTCTCTGTTTTCTTTAAATTTCTGAATTAAATTCATTCGATTATTTGGTTGTTGATGTAGCATAATTTGATTGAAACGCCTGATTCTCAAGTTTGGCATTAGTTTACTGGGCGTCAGGAAGTAAGTTACCGTCACCGAAATTCTCAGTGACGGTAAATATGGAGCTTCAGGTATTTCTTAGAAGCACCACGCAGTTTTAGGAGGGTTTGTATCAGGGATGTCACATCTGCCATCACTATAGCCACAATGGGGACCATATACTGTTGGTTTGTTACAGCCACCGGGCCATGAAAGCAATCCACAGTCTTCTGCAGAATCACATGCAACGTCAGACCAGTACTGCACCCCGCCTTTTACAGTTTTTTCAGTGTTTTTAGATAGGTCGGTTACAAAGCTGTTTACCTTAAGTTGATCTAGATTTAGTTTCTTCTTCATGTTAATTATTATTTGTTTGTTGAATTCCTACTCTGTTTATGCTTCCGTTTTCAAGGCCATACCGGAAGAAAAGGTATTTCGGTTTCCACCTTTTTAAATCATGATTCAACAGTAGTACCGTAAAATGAAAAAAGGTAAACATCAAATTGAAAAAAAAATAAAGTATCCGTTTATCTTTGGAATTACGATGAAAGTTCTTGATAATTAACCCGGTAAATGAAGATTAATCTAGAAGAGGCGAGAGACCAGTTTTTATCAGGTGACCATCAGTTGCTGGCTTTAATATCGGAAGAATATGGACTCTACTGCGTCCGATACTTAACTTCAAAACATATCTGCTCTCAGGATGAAGCGAGGGATTGTTTTGGTGATGCTATTATTGTTGTCAGAGATGTGATAGTGTCTCAGAAGGTAAAAGAAATCTCCAATGTAAGAAGCTATTTACTGGGTATTTGCCTCAATCTGTACCGCAAAGGAATAGAAAAGGAACAAAGAAAGGCCGATAAGGTTGATGAGATCAGATCAATGCTTTACGAAGATAACTCAAACTATCTCGACGAAGTGATCGCCCGGGAAAATGACGTTGAATCGAATCGGATGGTGATCGAATCGTTCCGTGAATTGAGCGAAGGTTGCAGATCTATTTTACATTTGTATTATGTGGATGGTCTCAAAATGATTGAAATTGCCAAACAACTAAATATGGCGAGTGTTAACGTAGCGAAAACTACCAAGTCAAGATGTTATAAGAAATGGATGGAAATCGTGGATAAATTTAAAAACAAAGAAAATGTCTGATGCCGCTGAACAAGATTTGATAGATAAATTTTTGAGCAATGATCTTTCTGATAATGAACAGAAGGATTTGAAATCTATGCTCAACGATAATCCTCAGTTTTTAAAAGAAGTAGTTCATCAGGGTCACCTTTCTGATGTTTTGAAGAATGAATACGATGAGGCACTTAAAGCCGATTTATTGACAAAAGTTCCTCTATTACCTGAGAGGAAAGAAAAAGCAATATCTCTGTTTTATTATGCAGCAGCAGCTGTTTCTCTCATATTCGTTAGCATATTAGTTTTTGCACTGATTCAGAACAATGATGAGAAAGATCTGATTTCAGAGTACTTTGAACCTTATCCTGTGTATTCAGTCGAAAGAGGTGAAACCAGCAGTGGAATAGATGGGGTTGAAGCCTATGAAAGTGGTAATTACCAAAAAGCCCTGGATCATTTTGAGCAGTACGGTAATTTATATCAACCAGATAACAGGTTTAATCTGGTCATTGGCTCTTCGTATCTGGGACTTAAGCAGGGTGGGGAGGCAATTCGATGGTTTACTCCTGCACTTTCCTCTGATGACAAAGTGATTTTTAATGTCGCCAATTGGAATATGGCGTTGAGTGAATATTTAGTAAATCCTGACCTGGCGTATAAACGGTTTCAATCGATAGCAGGTGATGCCGGACCCTACCAAAAGAAAGCCCAGGCTATTCTGAAGGAAAGATACGAATGATAAGATCAGGCGTTGGCTTGGGATTGTTAGATTAATTCTTGTAACCAAATCTTCTTAGGCTTTGATCTTTTTTTCTCCAGTCTTTTGATACTTTCACGAACGTTTCGAGGTGGATTTGTTTCTGAAAAAAGTCTTCAAGATCTGCCCTTGCTTCAATTCCTACTTTTTTGAGCGCGCTACCTTTATGGCCGATCAGAATTCCCTTTTGTGAGTTTCTTTCTACATACAGCTCAGCGCGCATGCGGATGATTTTTTCATCTTCCCTGAACTCCGTAATCACGACCTCTGTACTGTA
>JBCBHL010000554.1:0-3572 GCA_038525605.1 Bacteroidota bacterium | reverse complement strand
GGAGGCGGTATTCTTTCTTATTTCTGGCAATTGTCCAGTTCAGAGTTTTCTTCTCAGCCAACCGTAACAGCTTTCTCTGTGGTAGCTGATGAAAGCGACGATGTTGATGGTGCTGATAGCAATGCAGCTGATGATGCCATCAGCTTACCAGACAATTGGGTAACAGGAAAAGTGGAGAATGGTGAAGATTCTGATGACACCCCTGCAACTGATACTCAGTTCAATGCATTGGAAACACCTGGTTCTATTGCTACTTATACTATTAGTTATACCGGAAACGATATTAATACAGGTGTTGGTTCTTATACTTTGACGAATGCCAATTATACAATTGGGGAAGCAGCAAGGTTCGCTACAGACCCAACTATTTTCTACACGATAAAAACAGCTAACAGTGACCAGAACTGGGATGTAGTAAGCAACTGGTCTAACACTGCTACACAGGGTCCTGCAGATGCTTCAAGATATCCTGGTCAGGGAGGTAATTCTAATGACATTGTGATCATAGGAGCACATAACCCAGCTGTTCACGGATTCGCACAAGGTCCGGTAAGGTTAGATGTAAATGTCGATACGGATATTGCGGCACTTATTTTTGAAGCAGCGGAATCCGGTGAAAGCAGAGGTAGATTGTTCCCTCAGTCAGGGACGTCTCATAGCTGGGGATCAGTAAGTGGCGATGGAGAAATTCAGTTGTTCTTTAATGGTACCGGAACCGTGCCTGCATTTGATGCTGCAACTACAGATTTCGGAGATTTTCTGAATGAAGCGAACAGCCTTTGGAACTATGCCCATCAGGGTGCCACTGGTTCCGGTGGAAGAGCAACTATGCCATCGTTCCCAAGCGAATTTCCTAACTTAAGGATTACAGGTAGTGGTGCCGGAGGAAATAGTAATACTATTAACGACGTAAGACAGATTACTTTTACCAATGATATTACAGTCCGTGGTGACCTTACGGTAGGAAATAGTGCCGGACTGATTGTAGCCGGCAACATTGCTGTTGCTGACGATTTAGGAGTCGGTAACGGTTTTGGACATGGTGGCATTCAGTTTCCAAATGGTACGAGCAGCTTTACGTTATCAGTAGACGGTGATATCACGCTGGGGGCGACGACCGGAGGTGATTTGGCAGACAACTTTATTGAGGTTGAATCGGGGAATTCAAACAGCACTGAGCACTTGATACAATTGGGCGGTAGCATAACGCTTAATGAGAATAGCAACGGAAACGACGGTTATCTTGATTTTTTCAGATCAGCTACCGAAAACCGAATAGCGCTGGAATTGCTGGGAAGTACCAGTGCTTCGTTGGTCAATAATACAGACGTAACCCCTGATCTCTACAGAATCATTTTGAATAAGGGGGCAGATACTACCAGCACATTTACTTTCAATGATAATTTTATACTGAACAGTGATCCCACAGAGACCATTTTACCAATTACGTTCACTAGTGGTAAATTGATATTAAATGATCCTGCAATCAATCTGACGTTGAGCGATGGTGTTACTTTGTCGCTTCCGAACGGGTCCGGACTGGAAGTAGCAGACGGTTCTGTAGTTGTAGGGAATACGACAGTCTCGCTTGATGGTTTATTAAGAGTGAGTGGTGGTTCAGTTGATTTAAATAGTACAGATATTGAGTATTCAAATACAGGAGGTGCGATTATTGGAGTAAGTGGCGGAACTCTTGAAGTGGGTGGACAGGTAAGAAGAGGAACCACAAATACTGCAGGTGTTTTGAAATACAGACAAACAGGTGGCGATGTTGACATTGCTGTTGATCAGGCAACTACTACTTCAAGAGCTGCTTTTGAGGTGCTAAATTCAGGAAGTGAATTTACTTTGACTGGTGGTACTTTCAATATTGAGAGAGGAGTGGCTGGTGATGCCAATACGTCATTGGAACTGGATCCTCAAACGTTTGATGTGACTGGTTCTACCATCACACTCTTTGAAAATCTGGGTGCCGATTATGGTTCAAACTTCTTCAACATCAATTCTACAATCGCCTTAAACAATCTGGTTATTGCCAATAGCATCGATTTGCCGGACGTAAGATTGTTCGTACAGCCGCTAACAGTTAATAACCTGACTATTAACAGCTCGCAGGTCTTTGATGCTAACGCACTGGATTTAACATTGACGGGGAATCTTCTTAATAATGGTACATATGTGAATAATTCCAGTATTACTACTTTCTCAGGAAATGGTGCTCAGTCGATATCCGGTTCCGGTAGTTTCACACTTTTTAATCTGACGAAGAACGGATTGGGAACCACTACATCTGCTGTTGACCTGTCGCTGGGTAATGATTTAAGAGTAGAGGCAGGGATTTTGGATGTTGGATCAAATACCATCAGCCTGCAAAATGACGCGTATATTGAAAGTACATTGACGAATTCCAGTGGAAACGGATTAGTATTCAACGGTACATCCGGTCAGGATTTATATGGCCTTGCCAACAGTACCGTATCGCTTGGTACAGTGACTATCAGTAATCCAACGGGAGTAGATATTCCCGATGGTAATGGCTATAATTTTGACATTACCCAGGAATTGAGGTTGAATGGTGGTGTGTTTAATATTGGTGGTAGCCTGGTATCAATGAAACAAGGTTCTTCTATTACGGAAGTTTCCACTTTCAATGAAAACAACATGGTACAAACCAACAGTTCCTTTACTGATAATGGTTTAGTGATCGAGTTTTTTGGTATAGCAGCTGATACTACTATTTTCTTCCCTGTTGGTGAGCTTACCTATACGCCGGTACAATTTGATATCAGCTCGGGAGCAACCTCAGGTAGTATCAGGGTAAGACCGGCCAATGAAAGGCATCCGGGTATAGTAGACAATGTTGAGCCATTAGACTTTCCAAATACTGAAATTGATGATTTATTAAATTCGCTACAATACTACTGGGTAGTTGTGGCTGAAGACGTTAACAATGTGCTGGGAGAAGCGACCTTCTTTTACGATCAGGACGATATAATCGATCCACCTTCTGATACTGCAAACTTTATCTCAGGAAGGTTACTCTCGAATGGAACCAACTGGGATAAATTTCCGCCAACGTTTTTCGATGGATCTACTCAGTCTTTTAGCGTACCGCTCGATATTGGATCAGGAGTAACGTTTGAACAAATCACGGGAGATTACACTGCAGGTTTGGGTAGCTCCAATGGTGTAGATAACGATATAGAAGGAGCCATTCCGGATGAGTTGGCCCAGTATGTTTCAAATGATATGGGAAGCGGTAATTACAGCGATGATGCAAACTGGACAGAAGTCGGAACCTCTCCTGCGTTAACTTCCGGTATAGGTCCGGTAGGAGCACAGATCACCATTTCAAACGGAGATGTGATCACGCTGGATATTTCAAATATCAGGCTATTTTCAACCAATATTGAAGAGGGTGGTACTCTCATAGTGCCTGCCGGGGTAACGAACATTCGATTGGGAACGGTCACCGGATCCGGTACGATTGTGCTAACAGATACAGAGTTGTTACCGGTAGGAGAGTTTACCGATTTTCTTGCCTGCGACGGTGGAGCGCTGGAGTACAATGG
>JBCBHL010000553.1:0-3584 GCA_038525605.1 Bacteroidota bacterium | reverse complement strand
TGACCCATCGTTTGTACCCAAAAGCGGCAAACATACCCCTGGTCTGGGCTACTTCTACTCAGGTTGTGCTGGTCGCGAGCTACGTGGTTTGGAACTCAGTGGTATTGCCGTAATTGATCAAAAGGACAAAACAGCTTTACATCTGGAAGCTATCCAAACCGTTAGTCTACAAGAAGGCGAAAAGCTCTTAAGCTTCTACGCCCGAACACTTACGAGCCGTCGACAACAACTTCAGCAAATTAGCACTTTGCTGCTCGTAGATGCCTATTTTGCGAAGGAGCCAAGCAAAAGTCTTGGCATAGTTATCCCGAAAGGTAGACTCCACTAGGGAGCTCCATCGGGCCATATTGCAAAAATTATATCGGCCTCGCATCGCTAGCAATAGTGAAAACAGGTTCGACATAAATTTGAATTGCCAGCTTCCAATGCTGGACATTTTTCGTAATATTTGTTCCGTGAGCGTTTTGACGTTCATTGGGCAAGTCAGGCTGGTAAGTGTGAGAACTCACAAGCTATTGATTTTGCCCTTTTTTATTGGCTTCGCTCAAAATCGCCGCGGACTATTGATGTTCGGACAATTCGGAAAGTAGATTATTTAAGCTGCCTTGGTACAGAGCATACCTGATTTCTTGGCTTGTAAGAGGAGTTCCAGTGGTATTGATTCTTTCAAAAACATGGAACATTGCATCACTTTCCTCTGTCTCGTTTAAAACCAATGCATGTATCACTGCATTATTAAAGTCACGTTGATCTGCCAGATCTAAATCATCATAGGTCTTGCCTTCATATGTGGGTACCACATTTTTTAACTTAAATTTTTTCCCATCGGGGAATTCACCTTTTGTAAAGTAGAGCAAAGTCTTTAATCTTTGCTGACCGTCAATAACAATAAGTTTATGTGAATACTTATCCCTTGCTAAAAAAATTGCTGGGACTGGTAGCCTTAGCAAAACTGATTCTATGAATCTAGATGCATCCTTGCTGTCCCAAACATACTTTCGCTGAAAGTCTGGAATGATAAATTCATCTTCTTCCATTCTCTTTACAAGTGAATCAATCGGAAAATCTACACCATAATACGAGATGGAATATTTGACATTTTCAGTGAATTCCGTGCTCTCTTCCATTTATGAAGAATATTTAGTCAAGATCAAGATAAGAGTTTTCCATTTCTAGATGGGGCTATATTTTGAACTGTACCTTGTTGTGCCCAACTCCGGCTACCACGAAGGCCGGAGCTTTGCGGAGGCTTGTCGTGGTAGCAAAGTTAGCGGCAGTATTAATTTATCATTTCACTTCTCTTGTCATAAATTAACTCATTTGAACAGAATGAACTCTACACGTGATAAACTCTCATTCCCTTCATTCTTTATTTGCTCTTGAGTTAGCTCAATCTGCTTCATAGATTCAAAAAAAACAGGGTCTAGCAAGCTTAAACCCTTTCTACTTAGATAGGTACATAGATCTTTGGCTCCTATATATGTAATATCAAACCCCATAGTGCCATTCATTGTGTAGCTGTAGACATCAATTCTCAGCCTGAGGTCAGTATCACTATGAAGTTGATTATGTAAATAGTCCATTTTCGCCAGATTGACACTATCCTTGTACACTGCTCTTCTGTTTGTCATTGGCTTAGAAAAATCAAATCTCACAATGACCTTTTCTACAATAGTTATGGCACTATCTCGTGATTGATCTTCTGATGCTCGTTGTACTTGGCTAAAGACATTTAAGTTTATGACCAGTAGGCAACTAAAAATAAAGACTGACCTCTTGTGAGAAGTTTTTATCTTATTAGACATAGTGCAGGCTTTTTGATTCAATTGATAGATTCTATATCATTTCCATCAGTCGACTGGACTAAGCTCTTGATCTCAGGATTTTTCTCTATGACTTGACCTTTTTACTCAAAATAGGCTTCGTAAGCATAGCGCATACCATCATATACTCCCCATCCAAAGGAAGAAGCTGCATCCATTATCCGAACACAGTCTTTTTTGAAGACAGCCTCCAATCGTTCCTCCTGTACGAGTTGGCAGGCCTCATCAAAAGACCGTACAATAGTAGCGTAAAAAGATTCATTCATATCTCCAAAAGAATCAGTATATGATATCATCATTTCTACTCTGTGAAGTATAAGTTCTATCACATCTTTCTTAATAATTGATACCTTCTTGAAATCATTGATCACCTTCCTACTTACTCCACTTCTAGCTTGACCAAATCCTCTTTTCGGAAAATATTCCTTTGTTATACGTTCCTTATACTCAGAAAGTACTCGTGAAGTATCTCCTGATAGCTCCATTTCGTAATACTGCTTTACCTCCTTAAACTTAGTGTATAACGTTTTCACTTCTTTTTCTAAGTCTTCGCGGTCAAGACTCTTTAGATATTTGCTTAGCTCTGACCTTATTGATTTTTTCATTGTTCTTAAATGATATTTATCTGGTTGCCGCTAACCTAAGTTGGTGGCAGTAATTTATTAAAATGGCAACCAATCATCAACATCTGAACTGCCATATTCTTGATTATCTGTATCCTGTTCTATTTTTTCTTCCTCGATCAAAGTTCGATTAACTGGTTCAATTCCTAAGTACAACTCTCGATAGTTATTTTGCTCCATAATTTCTGCCATTTCGAATGTCCATCTTTCATCTTCCTTTACAACCGAATTCCAGGTAGTCTCACCATATTCAAACAACTTGATAACGTTTTCGATGCATTGAAGGCAACCTTGTTCATGTTTGAAAATTTGGTATTCAGAAAACCTTAGTACAACCCAATTAATACCAACAAAAAAATCATCTCTTTCGGTGTCTTTACCTTGATAATGTATAGGTATACCTGACAACAGGTCATATGGTTCATCAATCTCAATATCTATGTATATCTGTCGCAGATTATCATGGTAAATGAAATCAGGAGTGTAAATCCCGATCTTTTTATTTCTAATTATTCTGTGTCTATATTTTGCTTTGAGTAGGCTATAAAAATGAGATTCTGTAACTCCATTTTTGGTATCGCTCGATTCGGTCATGACTACTTTTAACCTGTCATAAATCTCTTTTAAAACAAGTGACTTCTGTAAGTCTCCATCGTTTGTCGAAACTATCCTTTGTAAAGTCTTCTGATATTCAAGCGCATCCTGATAAGATTTATACTGTTGTTCATATTTATGCACTTCTTGTGAATATTCACTATCTGCCTTGTTAAGTTGGTTTTCATATTCGGCGTTCTCACTTTGCTTTCTTAACAGTCGATAGATTCCAATAATTGCTATTGATATTAGTTGGAACTTTGCCAGCTCCTCGCTTTGCGAAACTGGGGTTAACATAATAATTCCAATAATTAGCCAAAACGATTTAGAAAAGAATCCCTTTCCTTCGAATGGAACAAACTTTCTAATAGGCATTTGCGGTTTATTCGGGATATCCACAGAATAACTCCTGTAATTATTTCCAACTAGAATAGATGGATATCTTAGAACTGGATACTTTTCATCCATAGAACGGCTAGGAAATAAGTTGCTAACCACTCTATGGATGAAAAGTATCCAGTTCTAAGATATCCATCTATTCTAG
>JBCBHL010000552.1:0-3592 GCA_038525605.1 Bacteroidota bacterium | reverse complement strand
GATGTAAATACTGCCCGGTTTTGGATGCTAAAAACATGGGAATGCGTATTCAGGTTGAAACCTTCCTCCTTCCCCAGGTATGTTTGTTGCTTGATTGAATCACCTTCAACTTTCAGCCTGTAAATTCCTTTTCGGCTGTGACTGGCCCATATATTGCCTAAAAAATCAACTTCAATGTATTTGAGCGGCTCAGTAAAACCGCTGAGCCGTCGACTTTCCGTCCATCCTGATCCTGCTACTTTCTCTAATATAACAATATCAGAGTATGTACCTTCGATGAGTACTCCCTCTTTTAGGTAGTCGAATGTAGTTCCTCCAGATACTTCTGATACTTTTCTCAGAACATCGTCTTTTATCGAAAATGTGCCGTTGGTATGACCAACCAGCAGCTCGCCGTCCATGACCTGAAGCGTCCAAACCTGGCCTTGCGTTCCCTGTATCATACTGAATTCGTCAAGCACATAGCCCACATTATCCGCTGGGACTCGTGCACGGTAAAGTCCCTGATTAGACCCTAAATAAAGGTGATCGTCAAAAATTACAGCATCATGGATTGCTCCAATTGGATTAGCACTGGAGGTGATGGGCACAAAAGGAAATTGAAACTGAATGAAACTAAGCCCCTGATCGTGTGTCACCCAAACATTACCTCGATCATCTGTGGATAGACCCAGGACAGTATTGTTTTTAAGCGAATTCTCAGCGTTAAGATGTCTGATGATTTTTCCTGAAGCATCTACAAAATAGACGCCATCAGTGATAGTCCCAAGTACAAACATCTTTCCAACCTTCACTCCATGATTGATTTGCTTTTCTCTGATCACTTCATTGGCTTCACAATCCCAAATAGCAATTCCTTCTTCATTCCATTTGTAAAGACCGGATTTACCCGAGCCAAGCAAATAACTTCCGTCTTCGGCAGCAAGTACGACTTTTACTTCTTCTCCTTTGAGTAGTTCTGAATTTTTGACAGATTCAAACCCCTGATCACCTAACTTCACCAAACCACCTGAAAGACTTTGGGCAACCAGTTCCTCCCCCGCTTCCAGCAAAAACAAAATACCACCTTCCGGGCGGATGATCTCTACCTGGGTGCTTTTAAGGTCATAAGTGAAAACCACACCAAAGGACTGAAACAACACTCGATCTTCTCTTGCGATGATCTTCCATATTTCCTCATTATGAAATTCGAAACCTTCAATGGTCTGAGAAATTGAAGTATAGACTAATTCCCCATTTGCATACCGCTCCCAATAGCCAAACTCTTCGTATCCTCCGGAGTAAATGCGATCGTTGTAATCAATTTTCACTGATCTAATCACCCCTTTTCCAGGCAATTCATTTAACTGCCATTCATCACCATCTGCCACTAAAAGCCCTTCGTGATTGCCGATAAAAACATATCCACGCGAATCGACATCCACGCTCCAGTTTTTACTGGATGCCTGGTAAGCCTCCCGATCATATGTAGTAATGATTGGCACAGTATTTTGAGCCAGCGAAGCACTGCTAATCAATAAGATCCATAAATACCTGAACATTCAACTATAAATCTAATCTTATCAAGAAAGTTAACAAACAAGAAGGCGGAAATAAAGTGGTTCACTTCTAAGAAAAATCACATCTTTTGATAAAAGATTGAGCAATCGAAAGATCTTGATTGTTAAATTCGGCTGTTCTACAGTTAATAATATCTAACTGTCAAAGAAATCTGGATTTCTGGCGCCTTTTAAGATTACTAAATCAATAAGTTAACTAATCGGTTTGCTTAATAAATTCCTTGACTAATAATCTACGATTGAGTAAGTGCAATCATACGACATAAACTGATGACAGGTCTCGTATAATCAGATTTGTTTGCAAAAGTGAATTGAGACATTTTTCATCGAAGGTATTTCATCACTTATTTACGGCTATCATTCTGCTAAATCTCCCTGTTGAAGACACTACTACTAGTACTAGTGAGTGAATTTCACTAGTCATAGTGATTGCTATGAACCTTTCCACAAGCCATCTTTGTAATTTATAATCAGTCTAAATAGTGATGACAATTCTACTAACCAGGGTAATAAGAAGCTGTTTTTGGATGTTTCTACTTTTTTTTGGTCTTACTGCTAACGCTGGAACCATATCAGGTCTGATAACTGATAGTGAGAATAATCCCATTCCGGGAGTGACAGTTCAGCTGGAAGGAACAACTTTAGGTACCATCACTAATGGTAAGGGCAAATTTGAGATCAAATCAGTTCCTGCAGGAACTTACAATTTACAAGCATCTTTTATTGGATTTAAAAGAGTTACAAAATCCATAACTATCAAAGGAAGTTCAGCAATTACTGTTGATTTTAATCTACAGGAAGAGGTTTCAGAACTAAACGAGGTGGTGATAACAGGCAAGTCCGAAAGTCAGAGGATTGCTGAGCAACCGCTTCAGGCCATTTCGATTGATACTAGAATTCTAAAAGCTGAGGCAGTTAATACGGTAGGTATATTAACTCGTGCACCTGGTGTTCGGGTCAGGCAATCCGGTGGGTTGGGGAGTAATGCAGAAGTCCAGTTGAATGGTTTAACTGGCAATGCGGTGAGACAGTATTACGATGGTATTCCGCTTGAGCTATTGGGTGGTGGAATCCAACTTAATAACATTCCCGTCAATGCCATTGACAGAATTGATGTCTACAAAGGGGTAATGCCAATCGACGTAGGGACAGACGCTCTGGCTGGAGGTATAAATGTTGTTTCTAAAGAGGTTTTTAGTTCCTATCTGGATGCATCTTATGAAGTGGGATCATTTAATACCCATGTAGCAGCAGTGAACGGCGCAAAGATGCTCAATGATCATTGGTTTGTTGCATTCAACGGATTCTTCAATTATTCTGATAACAACTATAAAATGCGGAATATTGAAACCAGAATTTTGGATGAAAATGGTTTTGAGACATTTGGAGAAACACAAACCATTGAACGCTTTCACAACCAGCATCAATCCTCATTCGCAACTTTACAGTTAGGAGGGAATCAACTGGGTTGGGTTGATCGAATTGTCCTTTCGACTGGTTTTTCTCAGCGATTTGATGAAATACAACACGGTGCTCGTGTGGGTGGACGGCCTGCCGGAGATGCTGAAACAGATAATCAGGCTTTTTTCCAGAGTATCAAATTTGAAAAAGACTTCAGCGAAAATTTGAGTTTCAATTATTTTGGCAATTATGCCATAGTAAAAGACGGAATCAATGATTCTACCCAAAATTTGTATAATTGGTTTGGCAAAATTGAACCACTTGGTAGCGCTACTAACGGCAGAGAACTAGTTGCACAACCGACGCTTAGGGAAGGACGGACTTTTGTTACGGTACATCGGGTTACCGGTAACTATAAACTCTCCGAAAACTATTCTTTGCAGCTCAGTAATTTCTACGCCTATCAGCGAATTACCGGTGATGATCCAGTCGCGCAGAAGGTTCCATTAGACAACCCTACAACCGATCCTAATACACTTCCATCTGAACTAAACAGGAATATCCTTGCAGGGCAGTTCAGTGCAAACTGGCTCAACAAGAAAGTGGAGACACTTCTTTTTGGTAAATATTAT
>JBCBHL010000551.1:0-3599 GCA_038525605.1 Bacteroidota bacterium | reverse complement strand
GGAATAAGCATTAACCTAAATAGACTCTTACTGACCTCTCAGCTGGTAATTACGCTGTTTTCTATCACTTTTGGGCTTTTTATATCAAAGCCAATTATCTGAGAGGTTACTAGAAAAGCAAATACAATTGAAATGAAAGAAATGCCGAGTAGAAAAACGATTAAGAAATCAACAGACAGAAATTCCAGAGGAAGAAAACCAGTCCAAACACTGATTCTCTGATTGATTGCAAGAAGCAAGGTAAATGATAGAGCTACAGACAGGATGATAGAAAAAAACAATTCTGAGAAAATGAGATTGAATACGGTAGACTTTGTAGTACCCATAACTTTCCGAACAGCTATTTCACGTACTCGTGACAAAGTTTGAGTATAGAATAGATTCAGAAAATTAAAAACGGTAACCACAAGGATAAGTACTCCAATGGAAATCAGAATTTTCAGATACTTTTGGTCGAATTTTTCAAATATGTCGAACTCTATTCCATCTGCGAAATGAATATCTGATATCGGCTGCAACTTATAAGTGGTGTTTTCTGTGGATGATACGTTGAGGAAGTTAGCAACTGATGTCGCTTCGCCTGGCTGATTTACTTTAATGAAAGTATTCAGTACCGTCTGAGGGTTTTCATCCCGCCAAAAAGGTAGGCTTGAACCTGTCAGTAAATAAGTATATCTTAACCCTGAATTGGTAGGGTTATCCCGAATTACACCTGTGACAGTTAAGGCAAGATCTCTCGGGCCAAACTTTATTTTTACAATCTTATTGAGTGCGGTATCAACATTTTTAAATAGTTTCTCCGCAACAGATTTCGTTAAAACTACCGAATTCGGATGGCTTAATGCACTTGCTGTTTTTCCGAGAATTAGCTTGTCATTGAAGATGGTAAAGAAATCCCGATCAACCAATAAACCTTCTGATTCTGTGATTTGGTGATCATTAAAATTGAATGTGAGATCAACTGGCGTTTGCATGAAATGTGTAACTTTTGAAGAAGTGAAATTTGCCTGAATGACACTTTTTAAAGTTCCCTCTGTCAGTGCTCTGATGTTGCTGTCATTACCCTTTCTGTTGATCCTGTAAATTTTATCTACCTGTGGATAAAATGTGTCAAAGGAAAGATGAAACAATACGAATGAGAAAATAATCAGACAAGATAAAATGCCCAAAATCATAGAGGCTTGCCCAAGTAGGAAGCTGATTGGTTTTTTTCTGATCTTTCTAAAGAGGATGTTCATAATTTCATGGTTTATCGTCTACTCTGTCTCATAAATTCTTCAATACTACTAGGTCTGGTATTTTTTTAATGATAGAGACTATGAAGTATTTACTTTCTGTCTACTTTCTACAAACTTAATTATAAGTTAATCAACTTACAAATAAGTTGAAAAACTTATTGTTAAGTTAATTGAAGCTACTATGCTAATTTTTATTTCCTTCCCGAGTGCTTGATTTAGTTTTATTTACTTTTCAGACGCTTTGATCTTTTTAAACTTCTCCAGATCGGTGGTAGTGTTGATATTCATGAAATCCCGATGGTTTTCGGGCTGAAGAACGTGCAATTTCATCGTTTTGAATGCAGCCTGTAACCGATAGTTTTCCTGCAATCTGAATTGTTCGACCCATCGGTAGGATGAAGGTTCATAGATGGCAAAAGTGGTTTCGAAAAAGCGCTCATTGAGCTGGAAAGTCGTTACATCTGCCTCGCTGTTTCTTTTAGATACCAGTGATTCGATAGTTTTTGTTGTAACAAATGGCAGATCGCAGGCAATGACGAGCCAGGGAGAATGGGGCAGATATTTCATAGCCGATAAGATGCCTCCCATCGGCCCAATGGCATGGTATTCATCAGGAATGACATTGAACTCTCCGGAGATATCGCCTATTTGTTGTTGACTACTGGAGATATGGACGGCTATTCCCAGTTGGGATATGAGTTCCGCAAGGTGCTGATACTGAGCTTTGCCATGAAATGGTAATTTATACTTGTCAGTTCCCATTCTGCTGCTTTTTCCTCCTATCAAAACCAATCCATTCAACATCACTACAAGATAGTGATTAGCATAGAGATTTGGTAAACTAAAAGAGTGAACTCAAAATGGAAGTGGTACTTGCGCTCCCGATAGAACGGCCTGTTTGAGCCCGGAGGGGCGGGTGGGTTGGGTTGGCGAGTAGTGATAGCGGGTGATAGCGCCCTTTTAAAGTAGAAGAGCACCTGATTGGTTTATTACAGCTACTTTCACACTACAGGAAACAACGATTTTTGCTATTGTCACATTATCGATAATTTTACGACTGTTATAAAAGTTAAATGAGAAAATTAAAAAATGAAGAGCTGGGCAGGCTGTCTGCAGAAGAGTTTAAAGCTGTGGCTAAAAACCCGCTCGTAATTGTGCTGGATAACATCCGAAGCATGAATAATGTAGGCTCTGCTTTCAGAACTTCTGATGCCTTTCTGGTAGAGAAAATCTGTTTGTGCGGCATAACAGCCAAACCACCACATCGTGATATCAATAAAACGGCATTGGGTGCCACAGAAACAGTCTCATGGGAACATTATGAATCAACTGTTCAGGCTGTGGAGGCATTGAAAAAACAAGGGTATCTGATAGTTTCTATAGAGCAAGCTGAAGGAAGTACGATGCTCAACAACTTTCATCCTGCAAAAGACGAGAAATATGCTTTTGTCTTTGGTAATGAGGTATTTGGAGTAGAGCAGGAAGTCGTTGACCTTTCGGATCAGGTGGTGGAAATCCCGCAGTTTGGTAGTAAGCATAGTTTGAATATTTCTGTCAGCATGGGAATTGTTATTTGGGATTATTTTTCAAAAAGCAACTGATGATTTTGACACAACTTCTATACTTGTTTTCCATTTTAATGCTGCCGTCTCAGTATGTATTTGATAACGCCTCTCTATTGGATAGTCTGGAGAGCTCTCAGCTCAGTGAAAGGCTGGTATCACTTGATCGTGACAGAGCAATTAAGATTGGCGTAATCACCACCGTTTCCGCAGAATTTGAGATTTACGCGGATTCGATATTGTCATTCCACAAAAGTAGTTTTATAGGGAACGAGTCGGGGACCGAAGATGCATTGTTTATTGTACTGGTCGCAGATAAAAGTGTGTGTTACTTCTATTCAGCAACTGATGGGTTGGAAGTGGAAATCCCTGAAAGCACCCGGTTTGCTATTGAAGAATATGGTTACACCATGTTTGATGAGGGCTATTATTACCAGGGGCTTGAAAATATTCTCGATGGTTTACTCAACAAATGGGGTGAAAATGGAGAATTTATCACAGAGAGAAGGAGAGCTGACGAGGCGAGAGAGGCAGCTCAACTGAAGAAAATAGGAGAAGGTTTGTCAGGCACAACATTGATTGTCATTCTGTTTTTACCAATTGGGGCATTGTTGGGAGTTTTACTCCTGGTCTATCTTTTGATTGTTTTATTCAGAAAAAAGTAAATTACACATAGCCTTGTCCTAAACGGGATTGGCCGATACCTAACTTAAATGAGATTTCAATGAATATGAAAATCATGTATTTAGCGGTTTTAGTGTTTTTAATCACTGCGTGTGGAGGTGAAAGAACTGAGCCG
>JBCBHL010000550.1:0-3610 GCA_038525605.1 Bacteroidota bacterium | reverse complement strand
CTTTATAAATGATTATACTCATTATAAAGTATTGACCAATTAAATTTAAAAATTATGGCATCAGGAGCGGGTTTTCAAATGGATGCTATCAAGAACCTGAAAGACAACAGAGGGTTATTAAGGAAGACTGAAGCATTCGACAACATTAGGAAAAATAACTTTATTAATGTGCCGGAATTGAGCGTAGAAGCGCCCGAAATTTTCTATGAGGATTTGAAGGTGATTAAAAAAGAAAGAAATCAAAAAGAAAGCAAAATTAAGAAAACACTGGTTGTAATTACTTCAACCATGGTCGCAGTTTTGATCATTGCTTTTTTATTTCTGACTAGAAGATAAACCGCTCAACAAGCATTTATTATCTGCACACTTAAACTTGAAACCTATGGGTCTGATGGGATTGGCCGGAAAGAATATGCAAGAGGAAAACAGAAGCCTGTTGCAAAGAAGTAAAGCATTTGGTGAGCTTGAGAAAAACAAGTTCATCAATGCACCGGACCTCAGATTTCAGATTTCAAAGCACGGTATTAGCAGACTGGAGACTATCAAAAAAGAAAGGGCAATTCAAGATAAAAAGCAGAAAGCATTAGTCAATTTGTTGGTTGGTTTACTGCTGATTTTAACCGTCCTGATGGCTTGGTTCATTGTCTGAAACCACTATTGCGCTCAATCAAACTTCAGGAAATTACTCAAAACGCCCTTCAAAGGGCAGTCAATTACTCACTTATTAATTTAAACAATCATGTTAGGAACATCATTCCCGGGACCGGGACAAAAAGTCAATGACAACAATTTAAAACTTTTAAGAGGCGACAGTGCATTTAGCTGGCGCAAAAACAATGGCTTCATCAATGCACCGAAGTTAAAATCGGAGATGACATTGGATTTGCTCAAACAATTAAATCAGATTAAAAAGCACAAATCAATTCAGGAAACACGCACCCGAAAATTGGTAATTGCAGGTGTATTTATTGGGATAATCTTATCTGCAATTCTCATATCAGTATTTTGATTTCCGGGACTTAATTGTAGATTATTGCTCAAACCGCTCTTAGGATAGTAGCCAGATCATTAGCTTTTATATCGTCAAACCATTAGTTTTATTTGAGAAGTACTGCAATGCTCATGAAAACTATCTTATTCCAAGCCCTACTTCTTTTAGTATTACTACAGACGGCTATTGCTCAGACGAATGAACAAGTCTACTCTCAGATAGTCCGAGTAGCTTTTGGATCGGGACATATCAGTCTGAAAGACCCGGTGTTTTCTCCTTTGGTTTACAGAGGTTCCGGTTCAATAGTTGAGTTGGGTTATCAGAATTACAGGGCTCACAGAAAGCATGAGCTGATGTTTAATTTTTCATCTTCTGAGTTGACACCCACATTAAATGGGTTTTCACAAAGCAGAAATGAGAATACCAATCTGGTGTTAAACTATCAGTTTCAAAAGCCCCTGAAGAACATCGATGAGTCATGGTTTGTAGGAGTAGGGTTTAACAATTTTATATCGGTAAGGGAACTCATCATCAGTGGAAACAGTGAGATAGGATGGGATATCTTCAGCAGCTTGAACCTGGTGAGTTCCTATGATCTGATCTTCAACACAAAGCATTCAATTCAATTTACCATCGGCATACCAATCATCTCATATGTGGTAGGTAGAATGAGGATTCCGAAGGATTTTCCGGAGCGTGCCTTGCAGCAGTTTCTGGAAGATGATGATGCCAGTCCCGTAGGAGCGATTCTTACTTCCGGGGATTTTTTACCCCTTGGAGAATTCTTTGATCTGACCTCCGAGATCAACTACCGTTTGAGGATGTCTCAACGGTTAGGGTTTGCAGCTACCTATCGATTCAGATATTATAGCTATCGAAAGTTCCGACAGGTGCAATATGGCACCAGTCAGTACATTTTTGGATTCACATATCAGTTTGGAAAATGAAAGGTGTATTCTTGGTTGTAATCTTATTATTGTTTGTTAGTTGCGAGAATCTGCTTGTCAATGACGAACCTGTCAATACCCAGGAAGAAAATTTCGACCTGTTTTGGGATGATTTTAATTTGAATTATGCTGGTTTTTCGGCAAGAGGCATCCAATGGCAAGAAATCAAAGTCGATTCTGAGAGCAGAATCAATAGCCGTTTATCCAATCAGGAATTTTTTGAACTTTTATCAGAGATCACACTTGGTTTGGAAGATATACATGTGGAATTGAGAGGCGTTGGCAGGCAAGTACACTTTGATAGCAGTAACCCCTTGTCGGTAAACCAAATTGCTTCTCTGGATGGGTATCTGAACGATGTTACAGACATCAACGAAGCAATTTCCTATGGTTTTGTCGAAGGTAGTAACATCGGGTATATCAGCATTAATACCTTTTCCAGCAGGTTTCCTGTGTCTGTTTTTCGGAAAATCGATGAGGCGGTAGCGGCAATTTCAGATACTGACGGACTGATACTTGATATACGCTCTAATAGTGGAGGAGCTGCTGCCAATTTCAAAACTGCAGCAAGCAGGTTTGTCAATGATTCTTTTACCTATGCATCAGCTCAACTTCGCAACGGCCCTGAAAGCAATGATTTTGCAGATCCGATCGGTGATAAAATAGCTCCGGAGGGACCCTTACAGTATACCAAACCAATCATCTTGCTGACCAACAGAAAATCTGCCAGTGCTGCTGAGATTTTTGCCATGACATTAAAAGACCTTACCTATGTGACCATTGTTGGCGATACTACAGCCGGAGGCTTTGGAAATAGTGTCTGGCGGGAATTGCCAAACGGTTGGTCTTACAGGATGACCATTACACTGATTTCTGACAAAAACGGCGTTAGCTATGAAGGGATAGGAATTCCACCTGATGAGGTGATCTACATTTCTAGGCAGGATTCCATTGATAACAGAGACCCTCAAATTGAACGTGCCATCGAATTATTGAAATAAGTTCCCAATCAACAGTAGGGTAATTTTTAGAGTGCCCGTTTATATCATTGAATCACGTCAGTAACGATTGATTGAGGTTCTGATTGAAAACAGCATTGTAGTTGAATAGAGTGTCAGGCAACCTACTGAAATTCTGTTCTATTATATAAGATCTCTTAGTTGGTGAAAGGTTTGGATAGATAGAAGATTTATCAAACCTTTATAATGGGGCTAATGACCCTGTTAGGTTCCCGCTTTTGCTACGCAAAAGCGGGTTTTTTACTTTATGGAGTTCTGTGAAGATTGCTTGCTAATTAAGAAGTACTGTTGGATGTGCTTACTATTGTGCGAGTCGTGCACGAAAAATGGCTGGTCGGTCAAATAAATTGTGAAATCCTGTGACACTGTAAGAGTTTTGAATTGTCAAAAAACAAGATAAACTCATGAAATTTTTATACAGCGGCGTGCTTTACTTTTTGGTCTTTACCTGTTCGGCACAAATCTCCGGATTAGTTACAGACAAGCAGGGCCAACCCCTTACAGGCGCAAACCTCTACATCAAAGGTACCTACGACGGAACATCCAGTAACACGGATGGTCGTTTTTCATTAAAAACTGATCTCAAAGGTGAAATTCAACTTATTTGTGAATTCATCGGCTTCCAGTCAGATAGCCTGTTAATTAATCTGAAC
>JBCBHL010000549.1:0-3631 GCA_038525605.1 Bacteroidota bacterium | reverse complement strand
CTGTTAACATACTGATTTAGGTTTTCTCCAACTATGGTTGTAAATACTCTGTGAAAATGAAAAGGCGAATAAATGGCTACTTTCGATAATGCTTCCAATGATAAATCCGCCTCCAGATTTTTCTCGATAAAATCCAGAACGGAATTGATCCGTTTCACGTACTCCAACTTCGTCGTTTGGCTATCACTGTTCATCACTTAGCTGTAAAATTAATCTGATATTCCTGTCAGACAATCAAATTAAAGCCTGTCAATGTTTGCTGATGTTAAAAATAATCAAACAGTAGAACCCACTTCTTGCATTGACGAATTCTTCTATTTTCGATAAATCCGCCACCCTACATAAATCAATAAAAACTGAATAACCAATCTGATGATAGGAGCCGGAAATGGCCCGATTGCAGGATTTTCTCTGAAAACATCCCAAACATGCAACGGCAGAAAAGCGATCATCAGTCCCATAAACAATAAGCCTCCGGTCTTTCGGTATTTAGGTATAATCAGGGCCAGACCTGTCGCAACCTCAGTAATGAATGCAAGAACATTAGCCAGTTGATCAGGTATAAAATCGGGAATCATTGGGGCGTAAGCTTCAGGTGCCAGTAAGTGTCCAATACCACCCAGGATCATTAATATGCCCAGAATAATAGTGAGTATTTTCTTTATCATCGTTCAGAGTATTTTATTTCAATATACTAACAATTGAACGATGTTTCTACCATCATGCTTTAAAAGCATATATACCATGTATATGATCCCTATTTTGACTGCCCTGTGAGGACACTTCACCAGGTTATTTCGATGAGTTTTCAAAGTAATTTTAAATTTATTACTGAAAAGTAGAACAAATAAAATTCAGAGAACGTATATTTGTTCTACAAGACAGTAGTATATACATATGAGAATCGGAGAATACGAAGAAATCATTTTGCTATTGGTAGGGATTTTAGGAGAAAATGCCTACGCTTTCAAGCTGGCAGAAGAATATAAAGATCAGACAGGTAAAGGAACTACCATTGGCACAATTCATTCAGCATTAGAACGGCTGACAGATAAAGGACTGCTGGAATCTGTAATTGGTGCATCCAGTGCCAAAAGAGGTGGAAGACGAAAAAGAATCTACTCTCTGACTGCTGATGGCTATCGGGTATTATCTGATATAAAAGCTGTGAAAACTTCATTGTGGAATCAGTATCCTGGTTTTAGCTTAGAAAATTAACAGTCCTTGAGCGCAGAAGAACATCATCCGCCAGCTATAGCAGAGAAAATTCTTTCGAAGGTCATCAAAGACATTTTTATAGAAGAAGTTCTGGGTGATCTGGAAGAAAAATTTCAAACTGATATAGAATCCAAACCGGTATGGATTGCTAAAATTATTTATTGGTATCAATTATTGAATTATCTAAAACCATTCGCAATTAAGCGAATCAGGTCAACTCACTCAAATAAC
The DNA here is from genome assembly GCA_038525605.1 of Bacteroidota bacterium. GTDB lineage: Bacteria > Bacteroidota > Bacteroidia > Cytophagales > Cyclobacteriaceae > JANSWY01. Next base: position 2,182 of record JBCBHL010000549.1, on the reverse strand, counting down.
ATAACAATGCTTAAACATTATATTAAAATCTCCTGGAGGTCTCTTTTACGAGATAAAGTATTCTCACTGATTGAGATAGGCGGTTTTGCGATTGGGATTGCAGCATGTATCCTCATCGCATTATTTATCCGTTACCAATCCGGTTTTGACAGCTTCTATCAGGATAAGGACAGAATTTTCAGAATGGTGAATTACTGGTCGGAGACTGGTGGAGATGGCTATTGGAGCAACATGCATGGTCCCCTAAAGCCGTTGCTGGAAGAGAAAATTCCGGAGATGGAACTGGTTTCCAGGGTAGTACTGTGGAGCTGGGGAGATGCTGGTGATAACTATGTCCGGCCGATAGCAGAAAAGTATAATTCCTACGACGAAGGGTTTATTTATACCGACCCTGAATTTCTGGAAATACTTGAAACAAAGATGATCTTTGGAGATCAGAAAGAAGCATTGGAAAAGCCGAATAGTATTGTCATCACTCAAAGCAAAGCAGCACAGTATTTTCCGAATGAAAACCCTGTCGGTAAACAACTGATTCTCAATGACAACAGAGAAAGTGTATTTACAATTGGTGGCGTAATCGCTGATTTTCCTTCAAACTCTCATATACAGGCTAGTTTTATTATGACATTAAAGGACCGAAAAAAAGGTCCGGGTACCAGTGGCTGGTGTTGCACCAATTACAATTACTATGTCAAACTGAAAAAGGGTGCGGACAAACTCGCCGTGCAAGAGAAAACGATCGAACTCAGGAATACTTTTGTCATAGACCAACTGAGAAGTATTGGCAGTTCAGGTGTTGAAGAAGAACTCAAATATCAGCAGTATTATCTGCAACCTGTTGAAAATATCTATTTAAACACAGAAGAGGTTGGAGATAACTTACAACATGGTTCGCATGATTTGGTATTCGTTTTTGGTGCAATAGCACTGATTATCCTGTTCATTGCCAGTATTAATTTTGTAAATCTCGCGACTGCTAAATCGATTAAAAGAGCTAAAGAGGTAGGATTAAGAAAAGTCGTTGGCTCTGTGAGATCAACATTGATTACTCAATATCTGATCGAGTCCTGTTTTTACAGCTTTCTATCAGTATTGGCAGGATTACTAATCGCCTTGTTGGCGCTTCCGTTATTCAATGAAGTTGCTAACGTATCACTGACAATTCCTTTTACGGAATGGTGGTTTATTCCTTCTTTACTTTTGCTATCAGTGTCGATCGGATTACTATCCGGACTATATCCGGCCTTTTACCTGTCTGGTTTCCGGCCTGTGGCGGTTTTGAAAGGAAAGATTAATGATGGCGGCAAAACTTCCCTTATCAGAAGTGGCATGGTGGTTTTCCAGTTCATGGCAACCGTTGTACTGATCATTGGGGCAATAGTTACACATCAGCAATTCGATTTCATCATGAACAAGGAAATTGGCTATGACAAATCGCAGGTAGTAACACTGAAAGGATTAGCGACTATCGATGAGAAAAGTAAATTAGCACTAAAAACAGAATTGCTTCGGATCCCTGCAGTTGAAGCAGCTACTATCAGTAGTTTTTTACCAGTAGATGGTGGGGATATTCATAACAGAGCTTATTGGGTAACCGAAGAACGGCAGAAGAGAGATGGAATGGAAGCTGCCAGGTGGACTGTGGATGAAGATTACATCGAAACCCTACAGATGGAAATCGTAAAAGGGCGTGGTTTTATGGCTGGTAACGCGGATGCCAATGGAATCATCATCAATGAAAAAATGGCGGCAGAATTAGGTCTGGAGAATCCCGTAGGCACCCAGCTAATCGATATGTTCGATGAGAAGAGGCAAGTTATCGGAGTTGTAAAAGACTTTTACTTCGAATCCATGCTCTGGAATGTCCGGCCGCTGGCAATGATCAAAGGCAGCAATGCAGACATGCTCACTATCAAATTAAACAGCAATGAGGTTGAAGAAACGCTATCAGCTGTAAACCTCGTATGGGAAAAGTTTAATGACAGACAACTCATGGAGTATACTTTTATGGATAAAAGCTTTGAACATATGTATGATTTGATTCAAAGAACCAGAAAGATATTCCTGCTCTTCTCGGTACTTTCAATCGTAATTGCTTGTATGGGCCTATTTGCTCTGTCAGTTTATACCGTTGAAAACCGAAGCAAGGAAATCAGCATCAGAAAGGTCTTGGGAGCCAGTA